>NZ_JALT01000039.1:0-2751 GCF_000525585.1 Streptococcus sp. ACS2 | reverse complement strand
CACAGCAGCTACCGCTTCAAGCGAGGTTGCCACTGTGTCAGAAACACCAGTGGTCACCTCTGAAGGGGCTTCAACAGAAACAGTCTCTGAAAAACCAAGCTCTGAAGTCACAAGCACAGCTAGTTCGGAAGCAGCTAATTCTGAAACTACACATTCTGAGGTAAGTGCAACGACTAGTGAAAGTGTTACAGCTGAGAATTCGTCACCAACAACTAGTGATACTGATACCCCTAATTCTCAAGTTCCCTCTGCTGAAAATAATATCACTGGCGGTCACTACTACAGTGATAAACAGGGGAATTGGTACTATGAAGATGCTAATGGGAAAAAACTTACTGGAGACCAAACGATTGATAACGTAAGAGTCTCCTTCTGGGAGGACGGAAAACAAATTAAAGGACCACAAATCGTAAATTACAAACTATACCGTTATTTTGATGATAATACTGGTCAACTACAAACCAAACGTTATCTAGAATATAAGGGAAACTGGTACTATGTTGACAAGGATGGTATTCCTCTCAAGGGGGAACAAACCATTGATAGGCAAGAAGTTTATTTTGATTATGACGGAACTCAAGTCAAAGGAGACTTTAGTGAAAAGTATTCTGGTAATCTTGATAAGATGCACTATTATGACCCTAACACCGGAGCTAGAGTTAGAAAAGAAGGTCTCGTTCAAGATAAAGAAGGAAGAACCTTTTTTATCAATAATGACGGTTCTAAATATACAGGAACTCGTATGATTGATGGTAATCTTTATTATTTCGAAATCAACTCTGGTGTCATGCAAAAAGGAATCAGCATAGAGCTAGAAGATGGAAAGACTCTTCCAACTTCTAATAAATATGGAACGCCCACAAACATTACCCGTCGTTACTATTTTGACTCAGAAACCGGTCAGTTAGTCAAAAAACAAACAATTAAAGAACATGATAAATGGTACTACTACGGTGATGATGGAAATGCTATTCGTCCTAAAGATGGGGAAACCCTTATTAATGGACAAATCGTCTATCTCTACTCAAACGGCCGTCAAGCTAAAGGAGAACTTGTTCTTGATAATGGGGTCCTCCGTTACTATGATCCTGATTCTGGAGCTCGTGTTGTAAATACAAGCCTAACGATCAATGGGATGACTTATAACTTTGATGAAAATGGAATTGGTAAAGATGCTCCAAACCCTAATGGCTACTATAGCGATGAACAGGGTAACTGGTATTATAAGAATGCAAGCGGAGAAAACCTTATCGGTTCCCAAATCATTAAGGGACAAAGAGTATTCTTCCGGGATAATGGACAACAAGTCAAAGGGGCCTATTTAGATATATATAATGACCTTAAAGGTTACTACGATATCAATACAGGAAATCTCGTAACCAATCGTTACGTTGAAGTTAATGGTAATTGGTACTATGTTAATAAATACGGTAGCCCACTAAAAGGGGCCTACATTATTGATGGACAAGATGTTATGTTCGATCCCCATGATGGTAAACAGATTAAAGGAGGATTTGTAAGAGATCCGAAGTTTATCTCCAAATATTATTACATGCCTAAGTACTACTATGATAAAGACAATGGTTGCAAAGTAACCCATGCAGGCTTTGTTAATGAAAATGATTCAACCTACTACCTTGATGATAAAGGACAAATAGTTCTTGGGCTTCAGGAAATTAATGGCGATTTCTATTACTTCCGTCCAGAAAATACGTATAAACACTATGACATTGGAGAAATGTTACGAGATCGTTTTATCTATGAAAATAATAAGGTCTATTATGTTGATCATAGTGGTAAAATCTTGAAAAATCGCTTTTTCGAACGTAATGGAACTGGAACTTGGTATTATTTTACAAAAGATGGTACAGCTGCAACAGGAGAAGTTGAAATTAATGGTCAAAAACTATACTTTGATAATCCTTGGGGTTTTCAGACCAAAGGAAGGGTTGCTCAAAACGGTAAATTCTATGACAAAGATTCTGGTGAACTAGTGACCAATACTTTTAAAGAAGTATTGACTTCCGTTGGTAGTACCATAAATGGCGAAATTTTATATGCAAAGGACTGGTATTACCTTGATAGGGAAGGCCGACCACTAAAAGGACCTCAAACACTTGATTATGTCAAAATGTACTTCTTCCCTAATGGAGCACAGGTTAAGGGACGTTTTGCTCCTGATGGACACTACTATGATAAGGATACTGGTGCACTTGTAACAAACCGTTACGTCCATATCTATAACTGGAAATTTCAAGATAAATACGGTAATCCTGTCGATAACTTTTTTATCAAGTACCCACATAATTTTATTTTTGGTCTCAATGATAACACAATACCAGTAGACATTAGTCACTACCCACTTTCAAGCAAAGACTTCGATTGTGAGGACTATTTCTACTACGTTGATGTCAATGGTGATAAAGTTACCGGTGAACAAACCATTGACAATGTCCCAGTCTACTTCCACAGTAACGGTAAACAAGCCAAAGGTGAACTAGTCACCGTTGATGGTAAAATCCACTACTACGATGCCAACTCAGGTGCCCGTTTGTCAAATATTGACATTACTATTAAAGGGCAAACCTATCACTTTGATGCGGATGGAAACGGAACACCAATTAGTTAATGAAGTTATAAATACTCCTTCTTAAAATGACAGTTTAAAATGAAAGGAGAATTATCATGGAAAAGAAAGTACATTTTAAACTTCACAAAGTTAAAAAACATTGGGTAACTATTGCAGTGACA
>NZ_JALT01000038.1:0-235361 GCF_000525585.1 Streptococcus sp. ACS2 | reverse complement strand
TATCACTAGTTGTTGGTGACGAATTCTCAGTTGTAACACTCTCACTAGTCGTTGCACTTACCTCAGAATGTGTAGTTTCAGAATTAGCTGCTTCCGAACTAGCTGTGCTTGTGACTTCAGAGCTTGGTTTTTCAGAGACTGTTTCTGTTGAAGCCCCTTCAGAGGTGACCACTGGTGTTTCTGACACAGTGGCAACCTCGCTCGAAGCGGTAGCAGCTGTGTTTTCTACAGGTTTAGTTGTGGCTTCATTACTTGCTGGAGCCTCAACGTCAATAGCGCCTTCTTTGATGATGGTTTCAACAGTTGCTTCATTAACGGGGGTAGGTTGTTCTTCAGCTGAAGCATAGCTGAGTCCTGCAAAACTCAATCCCAAAGCAAGTCCTGTCACTGCAATAGTTACCCAATGTTTTTTAACTTTGTGAAGTTTAAAATGTACTTTCTTTTCCATGGTAATTCTCCTTTCATTTTAAACTTTTTACATACTGCAAAATAAGGGCTGTCATGAGAGTTTATGAAAAGTGAGCATTGGGGAGGAGTCCCTAACGATGTAAGTTAATCTTTTTGTGACAATCCTTATTTCTCCAAGCCTCCTCAATTTCTATATTACGAGACTGTTCGAGGCAAACATGAGTCCTGACGAAATGATTCTAGAAAAACGAGAGCCGTTCGGAATTTTCCTCCTTTCTAAGCATGGAAGATCTCGTTTATTTTGGGCTTCTAAGACACAAAAAACTAGAGCTTACTAGTATGAGGCGTCCCCTCTAGAGCTCTAGTTTGAAATGATGCTGTATTCTTTTTATGAGCCCTAGTTTGATGGTTCAAAGTGACTCAGGAATGGTTATCCTACTATAATCCTTATTTAGGCATTAGGTAACTAATGTCAATCTTTTAGATAATCCCCCAAGTGTCCTTTAAAGCAAAATTAAAACGCTTACATATTCACCTAGCTTCATTATAATCCTTTTTTAAGAATAAACAACAGAAACTAACGGAATTATCAAAAATGTTAAAGAACTGACATAAAAGATTCTATATTTAGTTTCGTTAGTCAAATAAGAATTCACCTGTGTAAATCATTTATATTTTTAATTTTTGTTCCTCATAGACAGACCACGATCTTAGTCAGATGAAAAAATAGAGTCTTTCTATCTAAAATTTTCTTTTCAGAATTGTCTTTTTAGGGGCTACTTCTCTCATAGTTTTGCTATCTCTTAAGGTTAATTGAAGCTTGCTTTAATCTTCAAAAGCCTTTGAAGATAAGCACTTGAAGGAGTTTGAGAAGCAAAAAAACTCTATTTAGGACCTTACATATGGTGTAAGGTCTCATTTTTACAAATCAAAGTTAATAATAGGAAGCGTCCGGCAGAGATTCATGAAAATAAGATGACTTTTTCCTATTTGTAATTTGTCTGAATATATCATAGAGTAGAGAAAACAATAGAAAAAAAGTATGATTGTTATAGATGGAAAATAAGGTACGTTTTAAACTACATAAGGTTAAGAAAAACTGGGTAACTATCGGGGTGACTACCCTCTCAATGGTTGCCTTGGCGGGTGGAAGCCTCCTAGCTCAAGGAAAAGTAGAAGCCGATGAGACGAGCGCACCTAATGGTGACGGCTTGCAGCAACTGAGTGAGGATGGTACTGCCAGTCTAGTGACGACAACAACTGTTACTGAGCAAGCTAGTGCTCAAGCAAGTGTGGCAGCAGTAGCAACAGCCAGCGTAAGTCACGAAACAAGCTCTCAGGCGACGACAAGTGCGGTCGCTCAAGAGGCAACTGCTCAAGCACAAAGCAGTCAAGTTATCGATCAAGAAGTGGCAGTTTCTTCGCAAACTCAAGCTAGTGCCCAAGAGACACTGACTACGGAACAGGTCTCACAAGGTCAGGCAACAACACAGGCAACTGTTCAAGAAAGATCACAGTCAGATACGCCGAGTAATCAGGTAGGACAATCGGAATCTTCAGTTACTCCTAGCCACAAAGCAACTCGCAGTGGTGGGCGTCGTGTAGCAACGTCGCATGCAACAGCTAAAGCAAACAGTCAAAATCAGAAAAAGACTGAGGTTCAAACCAGCCAAAGAATTGAGACTGAAAGTGTGCAAACAAGTGCTCAGTCTACTCCAAGTGTGACAGAACAAGCAAGACCTAGAGTCTTGACCAATGCTGCACCATCAATCGCCACACGCGCTGCTGATAGCACTATTCGTATCAATGCCAACCGCAACACTAACATTACGATTACGGCCAGCGGTACGACACCAAATGTAACCATTATCACAGGGCCAAACACTCCTAAGCCAAACGTGACGGTGACAAGTCCAAATGGCACAAAACCCAATGTGACCATTGTAACGCAGCCAAATCAACCCAATAAACCTGTTCAACCAAGTCAACCGTCTCAACCTAACAAGCCGGTCCAACCAAATCAGCCAAGTCTTGACTATAAACCAGTAGCTTCGAATTTGAAGATTATTGATGGCAAGCAGTACTATGTTGAAAATGGCGTTGTGAAAAAGAACGCAGCCATTGAACTTGATGGGCGTCTTTATTATTTCGATGAGACTGGGGCTATGGTAGATCAAAGTAAACCTTTGTATCGTGCCGATGCCATTCCAAATAACTCTATCAATGCGGTTTACAACCAAGCCTACGACACATCAAGCAAGAGTTTCGAACACTTGGACAATTTCTTGACGGCTGATAGTTGGTACCGTCCAAAACAGATATTGAAGGATGGAAAAAATTGGACAGCTTCAACTGAGAAAGATTATCGTCCCCTTTTGATGACTTGGTGGCCAGACAAGGTGACACAGGTCAACTACCTCAACTATATGAGTCAACAAGGTTTTAGTGATAAGACCTATACGACAGATATGATGAGTTACGACTTAGCATCTGCTGCTGACTTGATTCAAGTTAAAATCGAGGAACGTATCGGTCGTGAGGGCAATACCACTTGGCTTCGTCAGTTGATGTCAGACTTCATCAAAACACAGCCTGGCTGGAACTCTGAGAGTGAGGACAATCTTTTAGTTGGTAAGGACCACTTGCAAGGAGGCGCTCTGACCTTCCTCAATAATAGTAGGACAAGTCATGCCAATTCAGATTTCCGTCTCATGAACCGCACACCGACTAACCAAACAGGGACACGCAAATACCATATCGACCGTTCAAATGGTGGTTACGAGTTGCTCTTGGCTAACGATATCGACAACTCTAACCCAGCTGTTCAGGCTGAGCAACTAAACTGGCTCCACTACATCATGAACATTGGTTCTATCCTTGGCAATGATCCAAGCGCCAACTTTGACGGTGTTCGTATCGATGCGGTGGACAATGTGGATGCGGACCTCTTGCAGATTGCTTCTGACTACTTCAAGGAAAAATACCGTGTAGCTGATAATGAAGCCAACGCTATTGCTCACTTGTCAATCCTTGAAGCTTGGTCCTACAACGACCATCAATACAACAAGGATACCAAGGGTGCTCAGTTGTCCATTGACAATCCGCTACGTGAAACGCTTTTGACGACTTTTTTGCGTAAGAGCAATTACCGTGGCAGCTTGGAGCGTGTGATTACTAACTCTCTTAACAACCGTTCAAGTGAGCAGAAACACACACCTCGTGATGCCAACTACATTTTCGTGCGTGCCCATGATAGTGAAGTGCAAGCTGTTTTGGCTAATATCATCAGTAAGCAGATTAATCCAAAAACAGATGGTTTCACCTTCACCATGGATGAGCTCAAACAGGCCTTCGAAATCTACAATGCGGACATGCGCAAGGCTGATAAAAAGTACACTCAGTACAATATCCCAGCTGCCTATGCCACAATGTTGACCAACAAGGACAGTATCACTCGTGTTTACTACGGTGATCTTTTTACCGACGATGGCCAATACATGGCTGAAAAATCACCATACTATAATGCCATTGATGCTCTGCTCCGTGCTCGCATCAAATATGTAGCAGGTGGCCAAGACATGAAGGTTACTAAGCATAACGGCTATGAAATCATGTCATCTGTGCGTTATGGTAAGGGTGCAGAAGAAGTTAATCAGCTTGGTACTGCTGAAACACGTAACCAAGGAATGCTGGTCCTCACAGCCAATCGTCCAGATATGAAATTGGGAGCAAATGACCGTCTGGTGGTTAATATGGGATCTGCCCACAAAAATCAAGCCTATCGTCCATTACTTCTCAGCAAATCGACAGGGCTTGCGACCTACTTCAAGGATTCTGATGTCCCAGCTGGATTGGTTCGCTATACGGACAATCAAGGGAACTTGACCTTCACGGCAGACGATATTACTGGTCATTCAACTGTTGAAGTTTCAGGCTATTTAGCGGTTTGGGTGCCAGTAGGTGCTTCAGAAAACCAAGATGCCCGCACCAAGGCTTCGACGACTAAGAAGGGTGAGCAGGTCTTTGAATCCTCAGCAGCTCTCGACTCACAGGTCATCTATGAAGGCTTCTCAAACTTCCAAGACTTCGTTAAGACCCCAAGTCAGTATACCAACCATGTCATTGCACAAAACGCCAAACTCTTCAAAGAGTGGGGAATTACTTCCTTTGAATTTGCGCCACAATACGTGTCTAGCCAAGACGGCACTTTCTTAGATTCTATCATTGAAAATGGCTATGCCTTCGAAGACCGTTACGATATTGCCATGAGCAAGAACAACAAATACGGTTCGCTCAAAGACCTCATGGATGCCCTTCGTGCCCTTCACGCTGAAGGTATCTCAGCCATTGCTGACTGGGTTCCAGACCAAATTTACAACCTTCCTGGAAAAGAAGTGGTAACAGCCTCACGTACCAACAGCTACGGGACACCACGTCCAAATGCTGAAATCTACAATAGTCTCTACGCAGCTAAAACACGTACCTTTGGCAATGACTTCCAAGGCAAGTATGGTGGTGCCTTCCTTGATGAGTTGAAAGCTAAATACCCTGCAATCTTTGAGCGCGTGCAGATTTCAAACGGCCGTAAATTGACAACCAATGAGAAAATCACGCAATGGTCAGCCAAGTATTTCAATGGAAGCAATATCCAAGGTACTGGGGCTCGCTATGTCTTGCAAGATAATGCTACAAATCAATACTTCAGCCTTAAAGCAGGTCAAACCTTCCTTCCTAAACAAATGACTGAAATCACAGCAACTGGTTTCCGTAGGGTGGGAGACAAGGTCCAATACTTCTCAACGAGTGGCTACCTTGCCAAGAACACCTTCATTCAAGTCGGTGCTAACCAGTGGTATTACTTTGATAAGAACGGCAACATGGTCACAGGTGAACAGGTCATTGATGGCAAGAAATACTTCTTCCTAGACAATGGTCTCCAGCTACGTCATGTCCTTCGCCAAGGCAGTGATGGTCACGTCTATTACTACGATCCTAAAGGGGTTCAGGCCTTTAATGGATTCTATGACTTTGCGGGTCCTCGCCAAGATGTTCGCTATTTCGATGGCAACGGTCAAATGTATCGTGGCCTCCACGACATGTATGGCACAACCTTCTATTTTGATGAAAAGACTGGTATTCAAGCCAAAGACAAGTTCATCCGCTTTGCAGACGGCCGCACGCGTTGCTTCATCCCAGATACAGGAAATCTCGCGGTCAACCGATTTGCGCAAAATCCTGAGAACAAGGCTTGGTATTACCTCGATAGCAACGGTTATGCCGTGACAGGACTCCAAACCATTAACGGTAAGCAGTATTACTTTGACAATGAAGGCCGTCAGGTTAAGGGACACTTTGTCACAATCAATAACCAACGTTACTTCCTTGATGGTGATAGCGGTGAAATTGCTCGCTCACGCTTTGTGACGGAAAACAACAAGTGGTACTATGTCGATGGCAATGGTAAACTGGTTAAAGGTGCTCAGGTCATCAACGGTAATCATTATTATTTCAACAATGATTATAGTCAAGTCAAGGGTGCCTGGGCCAACGGCCGTTACTATGATGGTGACTCAGGTCAGGCCGTAACCAACCGCTTTGTCCAAGTTGGTGCCAACAAATGGGCTTACCTCAACCAAAATGGTCAAAAGGTAGTTGGTCTTCAACATATTAATGGTAAACTTTACTACTTTGAAGGTAACGGTGTCCAAGCTAAAGGGAAACTTCTGACATACAGAGGCAAGAAATACTACTTTGATGCCAATAGTGGTGAAGCCGTAACCAATCGCTTTATCCAAGTTTCTCGCGGTGTTTGGTATTGCTTTAACGCCTCAGGCCAAGCTGTAACCGGAGAACAAGTCATCAACGGTCAACACCTCTACTTTGACGCTTCTGGCCGTCAGGTCAAAGGCCGTTACGTTTGGGTTAAAGGCCAACATCGTTACTATGACGCCAATACTGGAGCTTGGGTCAGAAAACGATAAGGGGCAGAAGAAAATGTGATTTTGGGACTATCCTAGATGCTTTTGGATTAAAATTCAGTAGGTACCTTCCCAGTCTCACCACTTTTAAGCACTTGAAACATTTTGTTTCAAGTGCTTTTCTTTATTACTATCTCTTGATATGCCAAGCAGATTGTAAGCAAACAATGAGTTTGATTAATAGATTCCTCAATAAACTGCTTACTTTAGCTTTAAATTATGCTCAGTCCTTTAATGAAGGAAGAGCTAAAACGGCTAAACATCGGAATTTCTGTGTACTTTTTAAAAAATCTGAACGTTTTTTGGAAACGATTTCTAACATATAAAAGGCTTAACCATGTATCTTAGACTTGTTTTTTGAAATCTATTATGGGCATAAGGTTAGTCTTATGAGACTAGAGTTATGCATCTGTAATTGTATTCGTTTCCAAAATCCCTTAACATAGAATAGAGAAATAAAGTTATATTGAAAGGTGTATGTTATGGAAAAGAAAGTTGGGTTTAAGTTGCACAAGGTCAAGAAAAACTGGGTGACTATTGGAGTTAGTACGCTGTCGATGGTTGCACTTGCGGGTGGAGCCCTTTTGGCAGACCAATCGGCACAAGCAGATGAAGTGTCACTTCCTAATGGTGATGGTTTTGAACAAACAGATGCAGGCATTGAGTCAAGTGCATCATTGATTAATGAAAGCTATTCACCAACCTTAACAGAAGGTGCTACTTATGTGTCAGCAGTGCCATCTAACTATGCAAGTCAAACGAGTACAGGCTACGAGTCTTCATCATCTGTTTCAACAGGAGGCTCATCTCAGACTGTAGTTGGTGGTGGATCTGGTCAAGTGAGTTCATCACAAACTTCACAAGTCGTAGGAACACAAAACTCTAATTCATCACAAACGGGTTCTGCTTACCAATCAAGTAGCAGCTCGGCATCAGTAAGTGCTAGTGCGTCAAGTTCTTCAAGCTCATCAAGTTCAGCTTGGTATTCTTACTCGTCGTCATCATCATGGTCATCATCATCGTCAGCTAGCGGTTTTGCGACAATTACGACGAGTTCGTCTGACTCAAACGGCATTCATTGGAATGGTGGTCGAAATACGACGATTACCATCACGGCTTCAGGAACTACGCCGAATGTTACTATCGTTTCGAATTCTAATAAACTGTTTCCAAACATATCAGTAGGGCATTCGAATGGTTCAAATGCTAATGTCACTATCATTTCACAAGGTAACCAGCAAAATAACTCAGGTTACCAAATCATCTCAGGTGAGACTAAACCAAGTGTTGATTCGAACAATGCCAAGTCTTCATTTATCCGTGTAGGCGAAAATCAATGGTATTATTACGATCAATATGGTCAAAAGGTCAAAGGTGAAAAGGTTATCGATGGTAAGGCTTATTACTTCCTTGAAAATGGTCTTCAAGCTCGTGACTCACTTGTTAAAGGTAGTGATGGCTATACCTATTACTACGATAAAAATGGCGTGAAGGCTATCAATGGCTTCTACGATTTTGCAGGTTACCGTAAGGATGTACGCTATTTCGATTGTTATGGTCACATGGCTACTGGTCTCCTTGAAATGGGTAGCACAACCTTCTACTTCGATACACAAACAGGTATCCAAGCTAAAGACAAATTTATTCGCTTCTCAGATGGCCGTATCCGTTACTTCATCCCTGATACTGGTAATATGGCTGTAAATACCTTTGTTCAAAATAAAGAAAACCAAGCTTGGTACTACCTTGATGAACATGGTTACGCTGTGACAGGAAAACGTATCATCAATGGTAAAGAATACTGCTTTGACTCAGAAGGCCGTCAAATCAAAGGTCAGATGATGCAACAAGGCAACAAGCAATACTACATTTCTGCCCAAACAGGTGAAATGGCTGTGTCACGCTTTATCTTTGAAAACAACAACTGGTATTATGCGGATGCTTTTGGTTGCCTCGTTCAAGGTGCAAAAGTGATTGATGGTAAACTCTATTACTTCAACAAAGACCACAGCCAGCTAAAAGGTGGCTGGGCTGAAGGACGTTACTATGATGCCGTCACTGGTCAAGCAGTCATCAACCAATTCATTCAAATGGCGGCTAACCAATGGGCGTACCTAAACCAAGATGGTCACAAAGTGACAGGTCTTCAAAATATTAACAATAAAGTTTACTACTTTGGTAGCAATGGTGCTCAAGTCAAAGGTAAATTGCTTACTGTCCAAGGTAAGAAATGTTACTTTGATGCCCACACTGGTGAGCAAGTGGTAAACCGCTTTGTCGAAGCTGGACGTGGCTGCTGGTATTACTTCAACGCAGCAGGTCAAGCAGTGACTGGACAACAAGTCATCAATGGCAAACAGCTTTACTTTGACGGTTCAGGTCGTCAAGTGAAAGGACGTTATGTTTATGTTGGTGGCAAACGCCTCTTCTGCGATGCTAAAACTGGTGAATTGAGACAGCGTCGCTAATTACTATGTACTTTAAAAATCTAGAGCTAATTTTTCCTTTTCCTATCTAAATTATTATTATTTTCCTATCATAACTCTAGATGATTAAATAAACGAAAAAGCCAGCATTAGCTGGTTTTTTGAGTTGTTTTAGAGAAACTGTCAGTGTACGCTCAGATCCTTTTTCATGCTTAAATCCTAATAATTTTGTCCCTCTCATATTCGCAAGGAGGAGCTATAGCCGTGTTATAATGGGTATTATATTTGCATGTAGGAAAAGAGAGTTAGAGGTAGTTATGGGAAACTATTTTTGTTAAATTCGAGGTGTAATTGACTTTCTAAAGGAGAAAAATCATGGTTATCTTGGCTTGGAGTATCATTGTCATATTATTTCTTTTAATTTCGAATTATTACATTTATAAAACAGATTCCAGAACACGAAAAAAAGCATTCCTCTATGCAATTATTAAAACCATAGGTGCATTTTTCACTAGTAGGTGGTAGTAGATGGAAAATGAGTAAAAAATAGCAATCAAGAGTTTTGTGGACTACTAAATATGGAAAGCATCGCAACCTACTGAGTAATCGTTGGTAAAATATCTAATCATAGAAATTTTGATAAGACAATTTGACTTGATGGACACGGGCATTTTTGAGATACTCCAAAAGGAAGAGTTTATTAGGTATCAGATTGAAGAAGCAGTAAAGGAGAAAAATCATGGTTATCTTGGCTTGGAGTATCATTGTCATATTATTTATCTTCATTTCGAATTACTACTTTTATAAAACAGATTTCAGACCACGAAAATACCCATTACTCTATGCAATTATTGAAACCATAGCTGATTTGTTCACTAGGTAATATCTCTAACCCAAGCCTTTATTTCATCTTAGAAATGAAGGTTTTTTTATTTAAAAATAAATTAATATTGTTGGATGATTCTATCGTCTAAAAAAGTCTAAATCCTAAGGATTTTAGCTGGTTTTATGTTATCCTTAGTGCATTTGTTCACAAGGGGCATTTATTAGGCAGATTATTAAAGGACGTTTTCTGAGAAAACGAAGGTAGATACATTAAGCTGACATTATAGTTGTGTAATTGTATTCCCTTGTCAAATAGCTTATGATAGAAGTAATATAAGGGAAAAAGGTAAATATTATGGAACAAAAAGTACGCTTTAAAATGCATAAAGTGAAGAAGAATTGGGTGACGATTGGGGTGACAGCACTCTCAATGGTTACTGTTGCTGGTGGCACTTTGTTGGCGGATCAACAGGCTCAGGCCGATGAGCTAAATCCTGCGAATCAGTCGGGTGATAGCAGTCAGAATCTGCTTCAAGAAACGCCAGCTACAACTAATGATACAGCAACTACAGTAGCACCAACTATCTCAGCAGATGTTAATACTGCGAGCGTGGCTATTCCTGTCGCAGATGCGACTAGCACGACAACCGATGTTACAGATAGGGCAGCGGCACCTGCTGCAAATACAGCGACAGTTGACACCAACTCAGGTCAAGCAGCACCAAGTACAAATGTGCAACCAGCTGCAACTGATATGAGTGCTACAACTACAGATACAACTAACAATACTACAACAGCCACTACAGACCGTGCAGCAACAACGGATACGGCAAATACAGAAGCTCGTACACGTAGTCGTCGTGCCTTGGCAGAAACTCGTGAAGCCAACACAAACACAGCGACTGGTATCCAATGGATCAACGGCAAACAATATTATGTCAATAGTGACGGTAGTGTGCGTAAGAACTTCGTTTTTGAGCAAGACGGTAAGTCTTATTACTTTGATGCTGAAACTGGGGCTCTTGCGACTAAGTCACAGGATGAATTTTCAACAGAACCTATCAAGGCAACCGTCGATTTTTCATCTGGAAACCAGCTCTACAAAAACGATGACAAGTCTTTAGACCAACTTGACACCTTCATCACAGCCGATGCTTGGTATCGTCCAAAGAGCATTCTCAAGGATGGTAAGACTTGGACAGCTTCAACTGAAGCGGACAAACGTCCTCTATTGATGGTTTGGTGGCCTGACAAGTCTACTCAGGTTAACTACCTTAACTACATGCAAAATCAAGGTCTTGGAGCAGGGTCCTTTTCAACCAACTCTAGCCAGGAAAGTCTAGACCAAGCTGCTAAAGCAGTTCAGACTAAGATTGAAGAACGTATCGCTCGTGAAGGCAACACAAACTGGTTGCGTACAAGTATCGACCAGTTCATCAAGACTCAGCCAGGTTGGAATAGTAGCACTGAAAATAGTTCATATGACCACTTGCAAGGTGGACAGTTGCTCTTTAACAACAGTAAGGGTGATACTGGCAACCGTACCAGTCACGCCAACTCTGACCATCGTTTGCTTAACCGCACACCGACTAACCAGACGGGAACACGTAAGTACTTCAAGGACAATTCAATCGGTGGTCTTGAGTTCTTGCTTGCCAACGATATTGATAACTCAAACCCAGCTGTTCAGGCAGAACAACTTAACTGGCTCCACTTTATGATGAATATCGGAAGTATCATGGCCAATGACCCAACAGCTAACTTTGACGGTTTGCGTGTCGATGCCTTGGACAATGTGGATGCCGACCTTCTCCAAATCGCTTCAGATTACTTCAAAGCAGCCTATGGTGTTGACAAGTCTGAAGCCAATGCAATCAAGCATTTGTCATACTTGGAAGCTTGGTCTGCCAACGACCCATACTACAACAAGGACACTAAGGGAGCACAACTTCCGATTGACAATGCCCTTCGTAATGCTCTTACCAACCTCTTGATGCGTGATAAAAATACACGTATGCAGCTTGGGGACATGACTGCTTTCATCAACAGTAGTTTGAATCCACGTGGTGCCAACGATAAAAACGGTGAACGTATGGCAAACTATATTTTCACCCGTGCTCACGATACGGAAGCCCAAACGATTATTCAACGTATTATCCGTGATCGTATTAACCCAAATTTGTTTGGTTACAATTTCACTCGTGATGAAATCAAGAAAGCCTTCGAGATTTACAATGAGGATATTGATAAGGCTCACAAGACTTATGCGTCATACAACTTGCCATCTGTCTATGCTCTTATGTTGACCAACAAGGACTCTGTAACACGTGTTTATTACGGAGACCTCTATCGTGAAGATGGTCACTACATGGCTAAAAAGACACCGTACTTTGATGCCATCGACACCCTCTTGCGTGCTCGTATCAAGTATGTAGCTGGTGGTCAAGATATGGAAGTGAAGAAAGTCGGAAATGACGGACTCTTGACATCTGTTCGTTATGGTAAAGGTGCCAATAACAGAACAGATTTGGGGACTTCTGAAACTCGTACGCAAGGTATGGGTGTCATCATGACCAACAACTATGATTTCCGATTGGGTAGCAATGAAACCGTAACGATGAACATGGGTAGAGCTCACCGCAATCAGCTTTATCGCCCATTGCTTTTGACGACAAAGGATGGTATAGCAACCTACCTCAACGATTCTGATGTACCTAAAAACCTTCTGAAACGTACTGACTGGAATGGGAACTTGACCTTCAATGCCAACGATGTTTTTGGTGTAGAAAATGTCCAAGTCTCAGGTTACCTCGGTGTCTGGGTACCATACGGAGCTAAGGCTAATCAAGATGCACGTACACAGCCAAGTAATCGTGCCAATAGCGACGGTCAAGTTTACAAGTCTTCAGCAGCCCTTGATTCGCAAGTCATGTATGAAGCCTTCTCAAACTTCCAAGCCTTTGCGGATGATCAACCTGAACTCTATATGAACCGTGTCTTGGCTAAGAACACTGACTTGCTCAAAGCTTGGGGAATCACGTCAGTCGGACTTCCACCACAGTATGTTTCAAGTAAAGATGGCACTTTCCTTGACTCAACGATTGACAATGGTTATGCCTTCGATGACCGTTACGATATGGCCTTGAGTCAAAATAACAAGTACGGCTCACTTGAGGACCTCCTTAACGTCCTTCGTGCCCTCCACAAAGACGGTATTCAAGCCATTGCTGACTGGGTGCCAGACCAAATCTATAACCTCCCAGGAAAAGAAGTGGTTAATGCGACACGTGTTAATGGTTATGGTAACCACCAAGTAGGCTACCAAATCATTGACCAAGCCTATGTGGCTAATACTCGTACAGATGGTACAGACTATCAAGGTAAATACGGTGGAGCCTTCCTTGATGAGCTTAAAGCTAAGTACCCATCTATTTTCAACCGTGTGCAAATCTCAAATGGTAAGCAGTTGCCTACGAATGAAAAGATTACCAAATGGTCTGCTAAGTACTTCAATGGAACTAACATCCTTGGACGAGGTATCAACTATGTCCTTCGTGATGACAAGACCAACCAGTACTTTAATACTTCAGCCAACAGCCAACTCTTGCCAACACCACTTCGTGATACTGGTGCCATCACAAGCACTCAAATCTTCCAACGTCGTGGACAAGATGTTTACTTCCTACGTGATAACAAAACTGTTAAGAATGAATTTGTTCAAGATGGTAACGGCAACTGGTATTACTTTGGTGGTGATGGTAAGATGACCAAGGGTGCCCAAAACATCAATAACAAGGATTACTATTTCTTTGACAATGGTATCCAATTGCGTAACGCCCTTCGTCGTGCTAGCAACGGCTATACCTACTATTACGGTCTAGACGGTGCCATGGTTAAGAATGCCTTCGTTGATTTTGATGACAAGCATAAGCAGGTCCGTGCCTTTACGACTCAAGGAACAATGGTAGTGGGTAACCTTCATTGGAGTGGCCACCATTTCTACTTTGACCGTGAAACGGGTATCCAGGCTAAGGGTCGTATTGTCCGTACAGATGATGGCAAATTGCATTACTATGTTGCTGAAACTGGTGACATGGGACGTAACGTCTTTGCGACAGACAGCAGCACAGGTAAACGTTATTACTTTGACGCTGATGGTAACACTGTGACTGGCTCACGTGTCATTGACGGTAAGACTTATTACTTTAACCAAGATGGTAGTGTCGGTACGGCCTACAGCAATCGTGCAGATTCTATTATCTTTGAAAATGGTAAGGCTCGCTACATCACACCAGCAGGCGAAATCGGACGTAGCATCTTTGTCTACAACCCAGCAACTAAGGCATGGAACTACTTTGATAAAGAGGGGAACCGTGTCACAGGACGCCAATACATTGATGGTCACCTCTATTACTTCAAGGAAGATGGTAGCCAAGCTAAGGGTGAAATTATCGAGGAAAACGGCATTAAGTATTACTATGAGCCAGAATCAGGTATTCTTGCTAGCGGACGCTACCTCCAAGTTGGTGATGACCAGTGGATGTACTTCAAACAAGACGGTTCACTGGCTATCGGCCAAGTTCGTGCTGATCATGGATACCTTAAGTACTTTGATGAAAATGGTATCCAAGTCAAGGGAAAAACTGTTGTCGAAGATGGTAAGACTTATTACTATGATGCTCACAGTGGAGCTCTTGTAACAAGTAGCTTTACTGAGATTGCACCAAACCAATGGTCTTATTTCAATACTGAAGGTCAAGCCCTTAAAGGCAATTGGACTATCAATGGCAAGGAATACTACTTTGACCAAAATGGGATCCAGTACAAGGGCAAGGCCGTTAAGGTCGGCAGTCGTTACAAGTACTATGACGAAAACGATGGCCAACCTGTAACCAACCGCTTCGCTCAAATCGAGCCTAACGTCTGGGCTTACTTTGGAGCAGATGGTTATGCTGTGACAGGGGAACAAGTCATCAATGGCCAACACCTTTACTTTGACCAATCAGGTCGCCAAGTTAAAGGTGCCTACGTCACAGTCAATGGCCAACGTCGTTACTACGATGCCAACACTGGTGAATATGTCCCAGGAAGATAAGCAGTAGTAGCCCATATAACTGACTAGAGAACACACAGCCGAGAATGAGGGAAAATTCTCAAGAAGAAAGATCGTGAAAACGGTCTTTTTTTGTATCTCTATTTCGATTTTCTTCGAAATATCCTTGACAGTGGTTTAGGAAAAGCGTAGAATCTATTTCGAAAAGTATAGAAATAGGTATTCTGACTTAAGTCGTACTGATGCTCCGTATCAAGGAAAGGATAAATCAAATGGAAACATTCCTTTTTATGACAATTCTTGCCATGTTAGTTATCGCCATCATAAGTTTTATCGTTCTGAAGAAAAAATGGCAATTTTCAATCAAGCTCTTTTTAGTGGGACTGATTGGCTTTGCCTTACCAGTCATGATGATTGAAGGACCTATCAATGCCTTGGTTTTATCTGGTTTTACTCACTCTTCTAAGTGGTTTACCATTGTTTATGGAGGACTTATGGCTGGTCTTGTTGAAGAAACAACACGCTATTTGGTTTTTAAGATTCTCGAAAAGAAAAGAAGTTTGATGACGTCTGATATTGTAGCTTACGGTTTTGGACATGGTCTTAGTGAATTTATCTTGCTTGGAGTGATGGGCTTACTCACTAACATCATTGTTTTACAGGCCATCCATTCAGGACAAGCCAGTGAGTTACCTTCAACTCTTGTAAGTCAGGTCAACCAATTAACGGGATTTACAGTGCTTATGTCTCTCTTTGAAAGACTAGTTGCCTTGGTGTTACAAGTCTTGCTTACAGCTTGGGATTTTCTAGCAGTCACTAAGTATAAGCTTTCATTCTATTTCTGGGCGATTATACTCCATGCTGCCATTGATTTTTTGGCAGGTGCTTATCAGCTAGGGATAGTCAGCAATCTCTTACTAATCGAACTTATTTTAGCTATTTATGTGTTAGGTATTGGACTTCTGACACGTCGGATTTGGAGAAAGGAGGAAACTCATGGGCTTATCTGAAACCTTAAAAGCCATCTCTGCCCCTGTGAGGAGAGAAATTTTAGACTATCTAAAGTCTGGACCAAAGTCCGCTGGTGAAATCAGCCAGCAGTTTGACTTGGCTCCCGCAACAGTTTCCCATCATTTGTCTACCTTGAGAAAAGCGGGACTTATTGAAGAAGAAAAACAGAAGAATTTTATCTACTATAGTTTGAACTTGACCGTTTTTGAAGAAATTTTAACTTGGATTCAATCACTTGGAGGAAAAGAAGATGAAAAATAATATGCAAAGAGTCATTGGTAATATAGTGATACTTACACCGGTTATTGTCGGACTAGTCTTTTACAAACAACTACCAAATCAGATTGCTATCCACTTTAATGTCGAAGAGCAAGCCAATGGTTTTATGAACCGCAATCTAGCAATAGTAGCCCTACCTTTTCTTGCGTTAATCATATATAATCTCTGTTTTTCATTCTTTAAACAAATAACGATCCCATTCTTAAAAGAGTTTATGCTATGGTTGGTCCCAATCTCTGCTGTGCTTATCCAAGGTCTTATATTGACTGTTGCCTTAGGAGGTCATGTTCAAGTTCGCTTGACTGTGATTTGGTTAGTGGCACTTATTTTTCTAGTGATTGGAAATTATCTTCCTAAAAGTATTGGCCTGGCTACAAAAAATCATAACCAGAGCAGTAAATCAGTAGTGAGAAAGTTGGGATACCTAATGATTGGAATAAGTCTTGCCTTGCTAATAAGTCTCTGCTTTAATCCCTATACTACAATTATGGTTTTAGGCATTTTTATAGTTCTTATCTTGAGTATCTTGTTACCCAATTTTCGCTGTTTAAGAAAATAAAAAGAAGTAATCGTCTGATTACTTCAATCTGAGCTGAGAAATTCATCTCAGCTTTCTTTGTGATAGTCAAAGCGAATGACTTGCTCCGTTGCATCTACATACGCGTGGACTCCAAAGGGAACAATCGCTCTTGGTGTGGCATGGCCGACATTCAGATTATAGACAATCGGGATATTGCTATCAATGATGTCCATTAAAGCCTCCTTATAGTCGTCATAGAAGGTTTCATCCATAGGTTTCCCGACCAAGAGTCCACTGATGACCTCAAATATCCTAGTTTCTTTTAAAGTTTGCAACATTTTTTTGAAATCATCAGGTTCAGGCTTTTCTTCACTTGTTTCTAGCAATAGAATCTTTCCTTCCCAGTCGGATAAGTCAGGGAAAAGTTTGTATTTTTGGCAGAGGTCTGTGCTATCTGCGTGTAGAGAGTTGTCAAAAATATCATAGAGAGACTCAAGACAACCACCGAGGATTTCTCCCTCAAACTGAGCATTGCCTTGTAACAAGTCAAAACCTGTATTTGCATGGCTGACACGAGGTGTTCCCAGAGCCTTGGGACTATAATCATTCCGTTCCTCATACCAAACGTTACTAGGGCGGATTTCTGAGATTCTGCCAGTCTCAATCAATTCTTTAAAGTAGTGAAGGCTATAGTCAAGCATTTCCTTGTCTAATTCACAAATGTCTGCTAGAAAGGATTGCCCATAAAAAGTCTTGATTCCTAGTTTATGCAACATGAGATGGTTCATGGTCGTATCCGAGAAGCCAAGAAAAATCTTTTGTTTGATAACCTTTTGTAGTTGGTCATTTTCAAAAAGATAAGGTAGCAAGCGATAGGTATCGTCTCCACCGATGGCGCATAGGATCATGTCGATGCTATCATCAGAAAAGGCCTGAATCAAATCCTCTGCACGAGCTTCAGGATGTTCTTTGATAAAGTCTAAGCCTTTTAGCGAATGAGGTAAAAAGATAGGATTGAGTCCCAGGTCTTTGAGTCGTTGGACCCCCAAGTCCACTTCGTGCTTGACAAAGTCTTCACCGATAATTCCACTAGATAAGCTCACAATACCAATAGTAGAAGTCATATATTATCCTCCTAAAAATAAATTGATGCTATTGTATCATAAAGAATGATAGAAAAATATAAGGAATAGCGTTAGACATATGATTTTATGTCAATAAATCAATAGAAAAATAACCGTTCGATGTGCTTACTTCAGAATATAGGCAAGCCCTTTTAAAAGTTGGTTACCACGTAGTTAAATCTCTTAGGAATATTGATGTAATAGAATTTATAAGAGTTTTTCACTTTATACTCTAAAAGAAACAGATTGAAGAAAGTTGCCTAAAATGGACTTTTTCTTCAATCTGAGAAGTAATCGTCTGATTACTTATTTTTATCTGTTTGTGCTAAATTTGGACCATTTGTGGCAGAAGGATATTTTTAGTATTGAATTTGATATGCTAGATGTGTATAATGATGTCACAGCGAACTATTAAAAGAGGTCGTTGCTCATGACAACACAAACAATTAACCAATTTAATTCACTTGCTCGACCTAATCTTGCTACAGATTATAGGAGGTAATCTAGATGACAAAAAGCAATAACACGCAAATTACGGATATCTTAAACAATATCTATAATCTTATTATAAATCCAGAAACAACTGAAAATGAGAGAGAGTTGCTCGTAACGTTTAAAAATGAAATCGAAGTTGGAAAGAAGGATAATGATGAACTTCTTGCAGAATTAAGGAGAGCTATTCAGGCTCTAGCAGTCCGCAATCTTTCTAAAGGGAAATCACTGAGTTCTGGAGTGAGTGACTTGAGTAAGACGCTCACAGAATTCCAAGAAAAATCAGAGCGTAACATTAATCTAGCAAGAGGATTAACATCACTCGGCAGTTTGTCTTTTAAATGATTTATCTGCTTGTGATGATTAGTAAAATGACCAAAAAGATCAACTGAATTCAACCTGCTAAGTTGGATTTAGTTGATCTTTTATTGTCACTTTGGAGAATCATTTTCTAGTGTTATAATGGTGCTATTAAGGAAAGGTTTCAAGAATGATGCATAAAAGGAATCTGATAGAAGATAATAAAAGAGGTGAGAATCAAAGCTTTCTCTACTTCCTGCACGAGGAGAAAAAATTTGATGTAAAAGCACTTGATGATTTGTGTCACTACATCATAGAACTGGATACAATCAGTCTCGAGCAGTTGAGAGATATCCATTATATTGAAAATCAAATACTACGCCATCTCGTGTATCATTTTGATGATAATGATCTAAGTAAGATTTCAAATCTCCCTTTTGAGTATTGGGAGTATATAGAGCCCTTTGAACGCTTGGTGGCATGTTTGTATGAGGGTGAAGGTGAGGAATGACAATTATCCAGGCCATAACAAAAACTTGCTCGAGCGTTTAAACCAGCAGTATGGCTATGCTAAAGATGTTAAGGAATATTTTGACTTGAAGTAGATTGATGATAGAGATTTTGCCGGTAGCCTTACTAGGTTTTAGAAAACAAAAAGAAAACACCAGAAAAAATGATTTCTGGTGTTTTTGAATAGATTTTGGCAAAAATGAGGTATTTTTCAAATACTTACAGTTGTTAGTTTGATATTAATCCTTTTTCTCTGTAGCTACGCCATTTTCGTCAATAATATAGGTTTTTCCATCTTTTTCAAGCGTAGTGTTAGTGGTAATTGGAGAACCTTTTGACTCTGGACTAACTGATATCGGCTTTTCAAAATGATAAAGTTTACCATCAAACTCTGCCCATTCGCCACTAAAAGGAGTAGTAATATAAATTGTAGGGTTGAAATAATAGAGCCTATTATCTTTTAACCGAATGACACCTGTTTTTGCAACTCCATTTTCATCAGAAACACAGAAATCTCCCCAATAGATGTCTGTAGCTGTATTCCTTAGAAGTCGTCCTTTAGGGCCAAGAAGATAGGGCTTTTCATTGATAGTATGTATATATGTTCGATCTTCAGCTCCCCATGGTGGGCTAATATAGTAGGTTTCATTATTGTGATTAACCCACCCGAACTTTAGATGACCGTCCTTATCAGCATAATAGTATTTGTAGTTGCCGTCAATATCATCAGAAAGCATACTACCGTCTTTTTTGAAGAAATAATCGAAATCTCCTATCTTGTATGTATCATTTCGAACTTGGTAGCCATCTTCTTTAAAATAAACACGTTTACCGTCAATAGTTGCCCAACCAAAGATCTGGCTTCCATCCTCGCCAAAATAAGTATATTTTTTAGAAAAGTAATCGCCTGTTTCATGGAATTTATTTACGAACATAGCACCAGTATCTTTATCGAAGAAATAGTATTTTCCATCAAGCAGAAGGCGTTTTCCTTTTGCTTGTTTTCCAGTTGGATCAAAGTAGTATTTTTGATGATTAATAATTTGAAGTCCAGTGGCTAACTGTCCATTCTCTTTAATATAAGCCCAATCACCATCTCTATCTTGAATAAATTGTCCAGGTTTATTCATAGTTACATAACCATTTTGGTCAATGACATAACGAATACCATTAAGTTCAAGTGTTCGGTTAGTCCACATAGCTCCGCTGTCTCTATCGAAATAATGTGTTTGACCGTCAATTTCGACAAGTCTTCCCTTAGCTTGTTTGCCCTCTTTATCAAAGTATAGAGTGACATTATCTATTGAATGGAGTCCTGTGACAGCTTTTCCCTCGTTATCAAAGTAGTACCAATTCCATGCATCATCGTGTTCGAAACGATTTGTTAGTTTAGTTTCGGTCGCTACTCCTTTATCATCAATGAGGTAGGCTTTTTTATTGTAAACTAAGGTCTTGGAAACTGTGAGAGGGGAAGTTTCGGAAAGCGAACTTGTTCTATTGAAAGCATAGAATTTATTATCACTTTGAATTACAGTTTCTTCAATCTTAGTTAAATCTGTGTTTTCTGGAAGTAGATGTCCGATGTAGAAATCATTGTTTTCATCAAGATAGTATAGATTACTATAATTATCACGAATAATACGTTTAATCTTATCGGTCTTTGTTCGTACTCCGTGGTCAATAATGTCTACTTCTTCCCTGACGGTATGGGTATAACTTCTTCCACCATTCTTGTAAGTTCTGTTTATGCTAGGCTCTAAGTGGTATAGCTTATCATCAATCGTTTTCCAAGTAGGTGTTGTAACTGTAAACATTTTGGGGATATTGCTATTATCAAAATAGATATTTTCAAAATAATAGAGTTTACCATTATTTGCAGTGCTAACACCAGTAAGTAGAACTCCATCCTTATCTGTACCTACGATGCCAGAGTAGTATGCATCATAATCCAGTTCCTGACGTCCGAGTAAAGGTCCGAGATAGTTTTTTAGAAGTTTGCCTTCAAAATAGTAATAGTCCTTGCCTCCTTTATTGACTATACCAGTGACTGGTGAACCAGAATTTGAAAAATAGTAGTCATCACCATTAATATGATGTTCTCCGGTTAGTACTTGGCCAAATTTATTGGAGCGATAGCTAGTATTTAAAGTTCCAACAAAGACACGTAATGACTGAATATAAAAGGCATCTTTTACCAATTTTCCATGATTATCAAAGAGGTAGTTTTGTCCTTTGAAGATAGTAAGATCATTTTCAACTCGACCCTTATAATCAAAATAATAAAGTTGATCGCCAACTCGATGCCATCCATAGTAACGTCGACCATCAGAACCATAATAGACGTTATACGTTTTAGCAAATGGTTCCTGTCTTCTGATTTCAATAGACCAAGTATGCCAATAGTTGGTTTTTACAGCACCTGAATAGTGACTAAAATAGTAATCGGAGCCGTCAATGGTTCTTTCCCCATCTTTCGCTTGACGACCTTCTTTGTCAAAGTAAAGAGTTACTCCATCTACATTTTGCCATCCTTTTAGTTTCTCTCCTGTTGCGGTGTAATAGTACCAGTTGCCTGAGGAATCTTCTTGGAAATGGCCACCAGAAACAAGTGGACGTTGAGGAAGTTTCTGTTCAGTTTCAATCAAAAGTCCATTAGCTTCTGCGTGGTAAGTTTTTCCATTGATAGTAATGTCGGTATTTATGACCTTATGACCATTATCCTTATCGAAGTAATAGGGTTCGATACCTATTGTAACGATTTCACCCTTGGCCTGAACACCGTCTGGGTAGAAATACATATCGAAGCCATCTATAGTCTGTTCGCCTGTGACAAGTTTTCCTTCTTTATCGCTATAGTACCAGTTTCCATCGTCATCTGACCAAAAACGGTCACGAACCATTTGGCCACTATCTTTTTGAAAATAATAGGAATTTCCATCTAGGACGACAAAGGCATCTTTAGCTTGGACACCATTAGGGTAAAAGTAGAGTGGTATATTGTCAATAACTTGTTTACCTATAAGTGCTTTCCCATCTTGGCCTAGGTAGTACCAATTTCCATTCTTATCAGATGCAAAAGCATTACGAGTAAGTTGTCCGCTATCTTTCTCAAAGTGATATGTTGCTCCGTTAACTTGACGGGTGTCTCCTTTGACTTGCTTACCATCGGCATCGAAGTAGACCGTAACATTATCGATATTTTGCATACCAGTAAGTGCTTTCTCGTCC
This sequence comes from Streptococcus sp. ACS2, assembly GCF_000525585.1. NCBI lineage: Bacteria > Bacillati > Bacillota > Bacilli > Lactobacillales > Streptococcaceae > Streptococcus > Streptococcus sp. ACS2. The sequence continues at coordinate 213,207 of NZ_JALT01000038.1, read as the reverse complement.
TTAATGTAGTACCAATTGCCCTGACTATCACTAGTGTAATGACCTCCAGATATCACGGGACTTTCTTCTACTTTATGAGCAGTATTTGTTTCAGAATCTGATGTTCCAGAGCTTACGACTTCACTGCCAGTAACAGTAGAGACTTCCGAACGAAGAGCTTGTTGAGAGTTAATTTCAGAAGTACTTGTTTCTGTAACAGTTGCTTCAGTGGTACTTAGATCAGATTCAGTAGAAGTAGTTTCAGTGATGTTTTCTCTTGTATTGGGGGCGTCGAAAGATTTGTTTTCTTCTGGTTTAGTAATGACTTCATTAGTTGACGAGCTTATGACATCAATTGCGCTTTCTTGGATGTTGCTTTCAACAGTTAGTTCTGAGATGGGGGGAGTCTGTTCAGCTGCGTTCACATAACCCAAGCTTGCAAAACTAAGTCCTAGAGCTAGACCGGTTACTGCAATGGTTACCCATTGTTTTTTTACTTTGTGAAGTATAAAATATACTTTCTTTTCCATGATAATGCTCCTTTCATTAAACTAAACAATAGTAGTAAGGATAAAGTTAACTTATGAGTGAAGTTAAATTAGTATTACAGAATTCTTGTTTACGTATTAAGTTTATCACCACATTCTAATAAAATCAAAGGATTATGTAAACGTTTTCGTCTTTTATAGAAATCTCTCTCCAACTCTTTTCTAAACAAAAGGGATAGGTTATGGAATGATAATTTTTCATTGTGTTTCTTCTTAAAGAGTGTTAGTGATGTATTTGCTTTAAGTTAGCAGCGGATAGATCCTTGAGTAGGGTATTTTTGATATTCATAATATGCTATCCACTGATTTTAGAACGCCACCAAAAAAGCCACTGGCATACAAAAACCAATGGCTTTCAACAATTTATTTTTTCTTCCCTAGGACAAAATAGCGGCTAGGGATTTGTTGTGTCAAGCTGACTGCGATGGCGATGGTAAATGAGGCCAGGAAACAAGCACGTAGGAAGCTGAGGCCGAGGTCTGCATTTCCAATCAAGAGGAAGTAGACAGCACGGTAGAAGCTCATCCCTGGGATGAGTGGGAACATGCTTGAGGCTAGGAAGACTGTAGCTGGACATCTACGGTAGTGAGCCAAAAAGCGTGAGGTGATAGTAACTAATAGGGCTGGGAAGAGGATGGCGAGGACCTCGTGATGGGTATTGTTCCAAATCAAGAGGTAGAGGAGCCATGAGCCGGCACCTAGGGTCCCAAGGTCTAGGAAGTATTTCTTAGGCACTCGGTAAAGCACGGAGAAGGCTGCTGTCCCTAGTCCTGCCATGAAGGTCTGAATCGAGACCCCCAGCCATGAGGTTGACGGTGTTGAGAACATGCCTGATAACTGTTCCGCAAAGGGGAGGATGGAAATCATGGCAAGAACACCGACAGAGATAGATAGACAAGTGGAGACCCCTGACAACATCAGGGCTAGACCGCTATAGTAGTTATTCTGCGTGAATTCTCGAATGGCATTTACAAAGTAGGCCCCAGGAATCAAAATCATCAAGGTGCCCAGAATAATCACGCTACGATGTTGCCCGATACCCAAATAATAGAGAATGTTAGCTAATAAAGCGGCAATGGCACTAGAAAGGATAATCTGCAAGAAACTGGTATGAATAAAACGGGAAAAGAGTTGCATGCCAATCCCTACAAAAACTCCCGATATAGCCGCAGCAGTTCCATCAATCCAGCTACTTCCAAGGGCTAGCGAGAAGCTCCCTGCACCAATGACACAGGCTGTAATATCCTCTAAAGGACGATAGAAAGTCTTCTGCTCAATGGTTTTCAGCTTTTGGAAAATGCTAGATACAGGCTGATTTGGCTGTTCTGCCAGTTCACGAGACAGGCGGTTTACTTCCTCTAGTTTACCTAGATGGATAGACGGGACTGAGGTAGCTAGGACACGAGACTCTTTAAGACCTGAGCGGTTGAGTCCAGAAATCATGACTCCTCGATTGACCACATAAGTGGAGAAGTCTCTGATACCAAGAGACTTGGCCATGTGTCCCATGGTGTCCTCGATACGGTAAATCTCAGCACCGCTCTCCATAAGGACACGGCCTGCCTGAAGGACGGCATCCATTTCATTTTTGGTTTCTATTTCTGTCTCTCTTGGAAAATCGATGGTCATTTGAACCTCCTTAGCGCTTAATTCGTCATTCCATTATAAGGCTTGAATGGTGGTTTTTCAATAGCTTTGGCGACTAAAATAGGACTTTCTATGAGATTTTTCTTCTACTTAATGATAGGGGGCAGGAAAATGGAGGGCTTGCCTTTTGCCTTGCTATTGGTAGAGGCAAATGCTACAATTAAATTATAAAATGTATGCGTTTACATATTTTTACGCTACCTTTCTCAAAAAGCGTTTAAGTCCTTTATTTATAGGGGTCTTAGCAATTAAAGAAGGGAACAAATGTAAGTGCAAATAGATGATACCTTTGAAAAGGAGACAATTCCATGAAAAAAATTATCAATAAACCTGAAAATGTTGTGACAGAGATGCTAGATGGTTTGGCTTATGTTCACAGTGATTTGGTGCATCGTGTTGACGGCTTTGACATCATTGTAAGAAATGAGCAGGCTGCTGGTCAAGTTGGTCTCATTTCTGGTGGTGGAAGTGGTCATGAGCCAGCACACGCTGGCTTTGTAGGTGATGGTATGCTTTCAGCAGCCATCGCAGGTGCAGTATTTACGTCACCAACGCCTGATCAAATTTTGGAAGCTATCAAGGAAGCAGATCAAGGGGCTGGTGTCTTCATGATTGTTAAAAATTATTCTGGCGACATCATGAATTTTGAGATGGCTCAAGAATTGGCTGAGATGGAAGGTATCGAGGTTGCCAGTGTCGTTGTGGACGACGATATTGCTGTGGAAAATAGCCTCTATACTCAAGGTCGTCGTGGGGTTGCAGGTACCATTTTCGTGCATAAGATCCTAGGTCATGCGGCTCGCGAAGGTAAGTCTCTGGCTGAAATCAAAGGCTTGGCTGACAAGATTGTTCCTAATATCCACACCATTGGTTTGGCCCTTAGTGGTGCGACGGTTCCTGAGGTTGGTAAACCTGGTTTTGTCCTAGCAGAGAATGAAATAGAGTACGGTATTGGTATCCATGGTGAGCCAGGCTATCGTAAGGAGTCTATGCAGCCATCTCGCCAGTTAGCTGAAGAATTGACAGGGAAGCTCCTTGAAGCCTTTGAGGCTAAGGCAGGTGAACGCTATGCCCTTCTCATCAATGGTATGGGTGCGACACCTCTCATGGAGCAGTATGTCTTTGCTAATGATGTAGCAAGCATTCTTGAAGATGCCGGACTAGATGTGGCATATAAAAAATTAGGTAATTACATGACATCTATTGATATGTCAGGCCTCTCATTGACTCTGATGAAGATTGAAGATGAGGCTTGGCTTGAGGCTTTGGAGAGTCCAGTTAAGACTATTGCTTGGTAGTCTGACGTGAGAACTAGAAATTAGGTATATTATGGATAAAACAGTTGCAGTAAAATGGATGCAAGACTTTGACCAAAAAGTTGAGGCAGAAAAAGACCACTTGTCTGAATTAGACGGTCCTATTGGAGATGGTGATCATGGTGCTAACTTGGCGCGTGGTATGGCAGCAGCCGTTGAAGCTATTAAGAGCACGGAACCACAAAGTGCAGCAGAAGTGTTTAAGGCAGTCTCAATGGCTTTGATTAGCAAGGTTGGTGGTGCCTCAGGTCCGCTCTATGGGTCTGCCTTTATGGGCATGATGAAGGCTGAGCAAGCTGGTCAAGATTTGGCAGGAGTGCTTGAGGCAGGTCTCGAGATGATTAAAAAACGTGGTCATGCACAAGCTGGTGAAAAAACCATGGTTGATGTTTGGCATCCGGTTGTTGAAGCTGTCAAACAAGGTCAACTAACCAATGATGTCATTGACCAAGCTGTTCTTTCAACCAAGGAAGTTGCGGCTACAAAGGGGCGTGCCTCTTATGTCGGTGAGCGTTCAATTGGTCACATTGACCCAGGCTCGTATTCGTCTGGCTTACTCTTCAAAGCCTTACTAGAAGCGGAGGAATAGGACATGCCAGAACTTGGAATTGTGATTGTATCCCACTCCGCTGATATTGCTAAAGGTTTGGTGAGTCTGATTCGTGAAGTTGCACCAGATATTCCTTTAACGGCTACAGGCGGTCTTGAAGATGGTGGACTGGGATCTAGTTTTGACCATGTGCAAGTGGCTGTGGAAAGTCAGCCCGCCAACCGACTCTTGGCCTTTTACGACCTAGGCAGTTCCCGTATGAATTTGGAAATGCTTGAGGAATTTTCAGACAAGGAAATCCTTATTCAACAGGTACCTCTCATTGAGGGGGCCTATGCGGCTGCAGCCTTGCTTCAGGCAGGAGCGAGTGAGGTTGAAATCTTATCTCAGATTAATGAATTGACTATTCAAAAATAGAATAAAGGAAAACTATGACAAATCAAATTAAGTACAACTGGGCTAGTCTTGGAACTGGCGTAATTGCCAACGAATTGGCACAAGCCTTGGAAGCTCTTGGAGGGAAACTCTATTCCGTTGCCAATCGTACCTATGACAAGGGTGTAGCCTTCGCTGAAAAATATGGCATTGAAAAGGTTTATGAAGAGATTGACCAAGTATTTGAAGATCCTGAAGTGGATATTATCTATATCTCAACGCCTCACAATACGCATATTAATTACCTTCGCAAGGCCTTAGCAGCTGGCAAGCACGTCCTCTGTGAAAAATCTATCACCCTAAATAGTGAGGAATTGGCAGAAGCTATTCAACTCGCCGAAGAAAATCATGTTAAACTGGCAGAAGCCATGACCATTTTCCATATGCCTATCTATCGAAAACTCTCTGAAATCGTGGAAAGTGGTAAGTTGGGACCTCTTAAGGTTATCCAGATGAACTTCGGTTCCTATAAAGAATATGACATGACCAACCGCTTTTTCAATCGTAACTTGGCTGGTGGAGCTTTGCTTGATATCGGTGTCTATGCCCTATCCTTTGTGCGTTGGTTTATGACCTCACAACCGACAGAGATGGTTTCACAGGTTAAATTAGCTCCCACTGGTGTTGATGAGCAAGCGGGTATTCTCCTTACCAATGCAGAAGGGGAAATGGCGACGGTGACACTGAGTCTTCATGCTAAACAACCTAAACGTGGCACCATCGCTTATGACAAGGGCTATATCGAACTTTACGAGTACCCACGGGGGCAAAAGGCAGTTATCACCTATACAGAAGATGGCTCACAAGAAGTCATCGAGGCAGGAGCAACCGCCAAAGCCCTCCAGTATGAGGTCCTAGACATGGAAGCAGCTGTTGCAGGCGAGGATGATCATACCTACCTCAATTACAGCCGAGATGTCATGGAACTTATGACTCAACTCCGCAAAGACTGGGGCTTGGTCTACCCAGAAGAAGAGTAGCGATTAGATGATAAACAAGACCAGTATAATGTACTGACTACAAAAGATAGACAGTCTCTTAAAAGGATTTAGCCCTGCATAAGATAGGAATAGGTCTATTTAACCGATTCTATATAAATACATTTATGTCAAAGGAGAAAGACATGAGAAATTTTGCAAGTCCGTCACGTTACATTCAAGGTGAAAATGCCTTATTTGAAAATGCAAAAGCCATTTCAGAATTGGGAACTCATCCTGTTTTACTATGTGACTCAGTAGTTTATGATATTGTAGGTAAACGTTTCGAAGAATACCTTGTTCAAAATGGACTCACAGTTGTACCAGTCTTCTTTAATGGAGAAGCATCGGATAATGAAATTAATCGTGTGGTCAGCCTAGCCAAAGAAGAAGGCTGTGATTTAGTTATTGGACTCGGTGGCGGTAAGACTATCGATAGTGCTAAAGCTATTGCAGACCTTCTACAATCGTCAGTTGTTATTGCCCCAACTATCGCATCTACAGATGCTCCAGTTTCAGCTTTGTCTGTTATCTATACTGACGAGGGTGCCTTTGAGCGCTATATCTTCTATTCTAAGAACCCAGAGTTGGTTTTGGTGGATAGTAAAGTGATCTCTCAAGCACCAAAACGTTTGTTAGCATCTGGTATTGCAGATGGCTTAGCAACTTGGGTAGAAGCTCGAGCAGTTATGCAAGCCAACGGAAAAACTATGCTAGGTAAACACCAAACTCTAGCAGGGGTTGCCATTGCTGAACGCTGTGAAGAGATTCTTTTTGCAGATGGTCTACAAGCCATGGCCGCTTGTGAAGCTAAAGTGGTAACGCCTGCCCTGGAAAATATTATTGAAGCTAATACCCTTCTTAGTGGTATTGGATTTGAAAGTGGTGGTTTGGCTGCTGCTCATGCCATCCATAATGGTTTCACAGCTCTCACTGGCGATATTCACCATTTGACTCATGGTGAAAAAGTAGCCTACGGAACTCTTGTGCAATTGTTCTTAGAAAATCGTCCAAAAGAAGTTTTGGATAAATACATTCGCTTCTATCAACAAATTGGCATGCCAACTACTCTTAAAGAAATGCATCTTGAAAATGCAAGCTATGAAGATCTCCTCAAGGTTGGTCAACAAGCAACAATTGAAGGAGAAACTATCCATCAAATGCCATTTGAAGTGAAAGCATCTGATATTGCGCAAGCCATCGTTGCTGTAGATGCTTATGTTCATGGATTAGCCTAAGTAAATTTGGTCTTTTGTAGGGAAAGTGCCACCATTCCCGTATAGGAATATTATCCCCCTCAGGCACTTATCCCAACAGGATAGACAAATTCTTATAGGAAAGGGTTCAGTTCTGTATTAGATAGGACTGAGCCCTTTTTACTATTTAAAAACCAATATTTCCAAAGTCCCTCAAAGCGGTTTAAGAACTTTTGAAAACATAAAACATTTTCAAGAAATCTTGATTTAACAGTCATTTCCCTTGTGTAAGCGTTTCAAAAGGTGTATACTATAAATGAAAAGATAGGAAAAGGAGATGACTAGTGGCTAGTATTACAATAGAAGCGAGCAAGGTAGCTAGAAAGAGTCCTATTCGCGTAGACAGTAGTCTTGTGGGGACAGTTTCTGGAGTGGAAGACGTGAGCGTTTCCCTACCATCGTCAAAAGCTCGTTTGAGTGTCGGAAAATTGGGTTACAAGTCTAACACTATTACGGTGGAGGATGGGCAAATTGTCCGTGTTACTAGCAATTTTCTAAATCGCTTTATAGCGATAGCGCCATTGTTACTTTATCTTGTTGGAGGTCGTTATCTCCCACTTGTTGCTGTCCTATCTACTATAATTTTGCTTTTTAGCTTACCTTTTCTCAAGATAGAAATCGTAGGCTGATTAGAATCGGGAGTGGCTTAGCCCTCTGTTTGATACCTTTAACTCACTTTTTCATAATAATGCTAGGCCACTCCCTTTTCATTGGGAACGGGTCGAGACGAAAGAGTGGGTTATCAAAAAGGGAACTCGATAGAGTTTCCCTTTTTTCTTTCTCCAGCTAAAGTGATTTCGAAAAGACCCCAGTTAGTAAAACGGAGGTCTTTCTTGTTTTAAATCATGAATTACTTACGGTACAATTTGTCGTATTGATAGTAAGGATCGAAGGTCACATTGATACCGAGCTTACGAAGAACATTTTTGTCTTCATCGGTAAGAATGATTGTTGAGTGAGCTTCAGAACCTTTGAGGTTACCAAGTTCCTCCATGGCACGCGCCGCATCCGCATTGTTGGCAGCTGTAATGGCCAAGGCGATAAGGATTTCGTTGGAGTGGAGACGAGGATTACGGCTACCCAGATGGTCAATTTTCAGACCTTGGATAGGTTTAACCACCTCAGGCTCGATAAGTTTAGTATCCTTATCAATACCTGCAGAAGTCTTGATAGCATTAATCAAAGCAGCTGCAGTTGGACCAAAGAGTTCTGAATTCTTACCAGTGACGATTTGACCATTTGGCAATTCGAGGGCAAGAGCAGAACCACCTGTTTCTTCAGCCTTAGTGCGTGCTGCAACAACCACTTGGCGATCTTCAGGAGTAATACCAAGGTCATTCATGAGCAACTCAATCTTCTTGACAGCAGTCTCAGGAACACGTTCATTTTTGAAATCAAGGACGGTTTGATAGTAGCGACGGATGATTTCTTGTTTAGAAGCTTCTTTGGCTGCCTCATCATCCGTAATGGCAAAACCAACCATGTTAACACCCATATCTGTAGGTGAAGCGTAAGGTGACTCACCAAGGATGCGCTCAAGCATACGTTTGAGGACTGGGAAAATCTCGATGTCACGGTTGTAGTTTACCGTAGTTTTGCCATAAGTTTCCAAGTGGAATGGGTCAATCATATTGACATCATCAAGGTCGGCAGTGGCAGCTTCATAGGCCAAGTTGACTGGGTGATGAAGTGGCAAATTCCAAACTGGGAAGGTTTCAAATTTTGCATAACCTGATTTGATGCCATTGATTTGGTCGTGGTACATGTTAGACATACATGTCGCCAATTTACCAGAACCAGGACCAGGAGCAGTAACGACGATAAGGTTACGGCTAGTCTTGATATAGTCATTTTTTCCCATACCTTCAGGAGAAATGATATGGTTCATATCCGTCGGATAGCCCTTGATTGGGTAGTGGATGTAAGATTTGATGCCATTTTTTTCCAATTGGTTACGGAAAGCATCGGCTGCAGGTTGACCTGAATACTGCGTAATAACAACAGAACCCACATAGATATTGAGCTCGTTGAATTTATCAATCAGACGAAGGACCTCTTGGTCGTAAGAAATGCCAAGGTCACCACGAGCCTTAGAGTGCTCGATATTGCTGGCATTGATGGCAATGACCACTTCAACCTGATCTTTGAGCTCTTGAAGGAGCTTGATTTTATTGTCAGGCTCATAACCAGGAAGGACACGAGCAGCGTGGAAATCCTCCAACATTTTACCACCAAACTCCAAGTAGAGTTTCCCGTCAAACTGGTTAATACGCTCCAAAATATGGTCGCGTTGCAGATTCAAATACTGTTCAGAACTAAAAGCTTGTTTCTTCATAAATAAAAATACCTCTGAGGAAAATTATATCAAATGCCTGAGGTAAATGCTATTGGCGAAAGTCGATTTGTTGGAGAAAAAGAGTTTAAAGTCAATCATAATTAGAATATTTAATTTCATAAAGGTTTCACATTTGTCGTCTATAATTAGGATAAGAAAAATGAAGAGTCCTCATTTATCTTTGGTGTAGCTGAGGGCCAATGTCTTAAATGGAGGTGGAAGATGATTCTCTTACAACAGGCAGTTGCTTATATTTTCCGCAAAAAAACGCGGAATTTTATCCTTTTTCTTATTTTATTTTTGATATTATCTTGCTTGTATTTTTGTTTTTCTCTTATGCAAGTTGGTGGAGGAATGGAGGCACAAATCAGGAAGTCAAGTGGGGCAAGTTTTGATCTGGTAAGTAAAGAAAGAGGGAGTGCCTTTTCCTGGAAAGAGGGGGCAAAGATTAGTCATCTATCTGATGTGATTTCAACGATACCTCAATATGTAAGTCCGGTGCGACTTATCGATAAGAAGGTAGTTACAGGAAAACAAACGGTGGAACGTGATGATCTTGATAATGAGGCTAATCAAGCCTTGGGAGCCACTTTTACTAAGGAAACAGGCCAAAGTGTTGATTTTAGGAGTGGTGCTTTTCAACTCATTAAGGGGAAGCACATATCTGCTAAAAGGCAAATTTTGATTCATGAATCGCTTGCTAGGAAAAATAAGCTAAGCGTCGGAGACAAGCTGACCTTGTCCAATTTTCAGGGGACTGAAAATAGAGCTAAGAAAATGAGCTTTGATATCGTTGGTATTTTTTCTGGCAAGAAGGAGGAGACATTTACTGGAATGTCCTCAGATTTAAGTGAAAATCAAGTCTTCCTCCATTATGAGGACTCTAGCCAGCTGCTTAATTTGACTGATAAGTTAGTGACAAAATTATCCTTTGGTATTAAGAATCCAGATAGGATCGACCAAGTCATTAAACAAGTAGAACAATTAGATATCGATTGGTATCGTCTACGTTTGGACGAGGACCGTAAGGCTTTTGACTCCTTGAAGGAATCGTCTAAAGCGCTACAAGGAATCGTCAGAACGATGATGATTAGTTTAATTGTTACAGGAGCAGGGATCCTCTCATTTTTAATGGCACTATGGACGCGTGAGAGAAATCATGAGATAGGTATTCTTTTAGCAATTGGGAAGAGCAAGGGACGCATTTTTGCTCAATTTCTTATGGAGATATTGTTGGTGTCTCTTATGTCTTTGCTACCTGCCCTTGCTATTGGACGGCTACTAAGTCGACTGTTTTTGCAAGAATTTATAGGACAGCAAGGACAGCAGCAGGCTCTTCAGTTATTAGATCAAATACCTCAGGGACTACCTTTAGGCCAATCTTATCTAAGTCTTCTAGTCTTGGTAATATTATCGCTCGGTGTGACAACAGGTCTCATTTGGCGTAAAACTCCAAAAGAAATCTTATCTAATATGAGTTAAGGAGAAAGGAACACTATGTTAGAACTCAAAGATGTTACGTATAGTTATCAAAATAAAAGTGAAGCTATCCTCTCGAAAGTGAATTATCGTTTCGAGAAAGGTAAATTTTATAGTATTATTGGGCAATCTGGAGCGGGAAAATCGACCTTACTTTCCCTTTTGGCAGGTCTTGATTATCCCAAGAAGGGGCAGGTCTTGTTTAATGGAGAAAATATCAAGAAAAAAGGCTCTAGTTATCATCGTAGACACCATGTTGCGCTTGTTTTTCAAAATTACAATCTCATTGATTATCTTACACCTTTAGAAAATGTACGACTTGTTAATAAAAATGCCGATAGGAAGATACTTTCTGAATTGGGATTAGATGAAAAACAAATTAATCGAAATGTCCTGCAACTTTCAGGTGGGCAACAACAACGTGTAGCTATTGCGCGGGCTTTGGTTTCAGAGGCTCCAATTATCTTAGCAGATGAACCGACAGGAAATCTAGACGAGGAAACTGCGAAGGATATTATTGCTATCCTTAAAAGAATGGCCTTAGATCGCCAAAAATGTGTCATAGTTGTTACGCACAGTAAGGAAGTTGCTCAGGCATCTGATGTGGTTTTAGAGTTGAAGAAGAAACAACTCATAGAAAAGAAAAAATAAAGAAAGGACTCTTATGTTTCGAAACGCTTTTGCATATATTACACGAAAATGGTCAAAGTCACTATTACTGTTAATTATTATTCTTTTGATGAGTACTCTTAGTTTGTTAGGACTTGCTATGCGAAGTGCAACCCAAGAAGCTGCGTCCAAGAGTCTAGGGTCAATTACCAATAGTTTTTCAATGCAGATTAATCGTAACACGAATCCTGGAACTCCTCGTGGGGCTGGAAATCTTAAGGGAGAAGATATTAAAAAGATTAGTGAGACTAAAGGGATTGTTTCGACTATAAAACGGATAAATGGTATTGGTGATTTACTAGATTATGAGATTATCGAAACAGAGCAAACGCTACAAAATCAGTCTCCAGAACGTGCTAAAAATTTTAAGTCTACCTTGATGTTGACAGGAGTCAATGACTCATCAAAAGAAGACAAATTTGTTTCAGGTGCTTATAAACTAGTTGAAGGAGAACATCTATCCGATAAGGATCATAATCAAATCTTGATGCACGAAGATTTAGCTAAAAAGAATGGTCTTAATGTAGGAGATAAAGTAAAGCTTAAATCTAATCTCTATGACGCTGATAACGAAAAAAGGGCTGATGAAACAGTAGAAGTGACTATCAAAGGTTTATTTTCTGGTCAAAATAAAGCAGCCGTTACCTATGCTCAGGAGTTGTATGAAAACACCCTCATCACTGATCTAGACACAGTAGCAAAACTCTATGGAAATACCGTAGAAACTGCCACTTATGAGGATGCCACTTTCTTTGCTAAAGGTGATCAAAATATTGATTCCTTGATAGCAAAGATTCAAAAGTTGGACATTAACTGGACCCTCTACGATCTTGTTAAGAGTTCATCAAACTACCCTGCTTTACAGGAATCTATTCTTGGGATGTATCGTGTGGCAAATCGTATGTTTATTGGAAGTCTCATTTTTACAAGTTTATTGCTAACCCTTCTGTTGATTTTATGGTTAAATGCTCGTCGTAGAGAAGTTGGTATCTTTTTGGCCTTGGGACTTAAAAAGACACAGGTTGCGGGTCAATTTTTAATGGAATTACTGATGATTGCCTTACCAGCCTTTCTTTTATCATATGGTTTAGCGAGTTTCTTTGCCGAAAAAGTTGGTAAAACAGTCCTTTCCAATGTTACGGAAGGTATCAATAAGCAAATGACAAAAGAATCTCTAGCTGCAAATCTCGGTGGAGGGGCTGAGGCAGAGAGCTTCAGTAAGACTCTGACTCAGATTCATATGACAGTCCAACCTAAGCAACTTTTAGTAGTTATTCTAGTCGGTGGCTTTATCTTAAGCTTGGTATCCTTAATTTCTTCTCGCTGGCTTCTTCACAAGAAACCCAAAGACCTCTTAGTTGATGTTGAATGATAAGTTTGCTGCACCTATAAAAAACGGTATAATGAAAGAAAGCGACTATATATAGATGAAAAGGATAATGTATGAAGATACTAATCGTAGAAGATGAAGTCCTGATTCGAGAAGGGATGAGCGACTATCTCATGGAATGTGGCTATGAGGTCTTTGAAGCAGGCGATGGGCAGGAGGCCCTGGACCTCTTTCACAAAGAAGCGCCGGATCTAGTCTTGCTGGACATCCAGCTTCCTATCCTCAATGGCTTGGAAGTCCTCAAGACCATTCGCAAGACCAGCTCAGTCCCTGTCCTCATGCTAACGGCCTTCCATGACGAGGACTATAAGTTGACAGCCTTTGGAGAGTTGGCAGATGGCTACCTGGAAAAACCCTTCTCCTTGTCCCTCTTGAAGGTCCGTATCGAAGCTATTTTTAAAAAGCTTCAACCTTCACGGGTCTTCACCTATGGAGAGGCACGGGTGGATTTTGAGAGTTATACAGCCAGCCTAGCTGGGCAAGCTATTTCCATGAATGCCAAGGAGTTGGAAATCTTGGAATACTTGCTCCAGCATGAGGGCAAGGCCCGGACCCGCTCTCAGATCCTCGATGCCGTCTGGAAGGAGACAGAGGAGATTCCTTTTGACCGGGTGATCGATGTCTATATCAAGGAACTACGAAAAAAACTGGAGCTGGACTGTATCGTTACGGTACGCAATGTAGGTTACAAATTGGAGAGACCATGACCAAACGGAGTATCTTTGCAAAAATCTTTCTGATCACCTTTGCCCTTTTTAGTAGCTTAGTCATCCTTCTACATGCTTCGGTTTACTTTATTTTTCCATCGTCCTATATCGAGTCCCAGCGCCAGACGATTTTGAAGAAATCGCAAGCCCTGGCTAAGAGTTTCCAGGGTCAGGAAGAAGGGACCATTGAGTCGGTCATCGACCTTTATTCCAAGACCAATGATATCAAGGTCTCGATTAAGGGCAAGGAAAAACAAAATGCCCTAGAGGTCAAGGATGACCTGCTCGTGAACCCTGACAGCCAGAATAATTCCCTGGTGATTGAAGAGCGAAAGATTCAGACCAAGGAAGGGAAAGACTTAACCTTGCAATTCTTAGCGACCGTCGATTCGCAAAAGGAAGCGCGGGACATCAGTCTAGGCTTTCTTCCCTATAGTCTCCTTGCTTCCTTTGTTCTGTCGCTAATTGCCTCCTATCTCTATGCCCGCATGATTTCTGCTCCGATCCTTGAGATCAAGCAGATGACCAAGCGGATGAAACGGCTGGATCGAACAGCCAGTCTTCCTATTCACTCGCAGGATGAGATTGGTGTCCTTAAGCAACAGATCAACGACCTCTATCATCATCTCCTAGAGGTGATTGACAATCTAGAACAGCAGAAACAGGAAAATCTGAAGTTGGAGCAGATGAAGGTGGAATTCCTACGAGGGGCCTCGCATGAGCTCAAGACACCTCTGGCCAGCTTGAAGATTATCCTAGAAAATATGCGAGATAAAATTGGTCGCTACAAGGATCGGGACCGCTATCTGTCTGTCTCCCTCGATATCGTCGATGAGATGAACCAGATTGTCCTAGAGATCCTGTCTTTATCTTCTGTTCAAGAATTAGGTGGTGATAAGGAGTGGATTCAGTTAGATGATGTGGTAAATCGGATACTCACTCAAAATCAAGTGTTGGTTGAGAATCGCTCCCTATCAATTGACAATTATCTTCCGGCAACTAGTATTTTCATGAATTTACCTATTTTGAAATTGGTTCTCTCAAATATCATCAGTAATGCAGTCAAGCATTCTGATAAGGGTGGAGTGATTCGAATAGGTTTAGAAAATGAAGGAACTGATTTTGTCATTGAAAATACGAGTGTATCTAAAGAAAATATTTCAACTAAAGCTCAGTCTAAGAAAGAAGGAGGATTAGGCCTTTTTGTGGTCAAATACCTTTTAGAGCATGAGGAACTTAGCTATAGATTTGAAGAAAGTTCTACGGGGAGGCGCTTTGTTATGGTCTTGCCCAAAAAGTAAAAAGCGATGGTTAAGCTATTAACCATCGTTTTTTTTGTATTGTTAAAATAAGCAAAGGCTAACCTTACATTTCAACTCTATTATTTTTCAATATTACCAAAAGTTTAAGGAGTCTGGAGTATAGGTCATTGAAATGTTTTAAACAGCAAAAGAAAACGCTTGCATAACTTCTAGAAAAACGTAAAATAGAACTATCAGACTCACGATAATAATAACTACGAGGAGTAGAATCATGCAAAAATACTGGTGGCACAAGGCTACGATTTATCAAATTTACCCCAAGTCATTCATGGATTCCAATGGTGATGGTATCGGTGATCTCAAGGGGATTACAAGTAAACTAGATTATCTTCAAAAACTCGGAATCACAGCCCTATGGCTTTCACCTGTCTATGACAGCCCAATGGATGACAATGGCTATGATATCGCTAACTATGAGGCTATTGCAGATATTTTTGGAGACATGAGTGACATGGATGAGCTTTTGGCGGAAGCCAAGAAGCGTGATATTCAAATTGTTATGGACTTGGTGGTTAACCATACCTCTGATGAACATGCATGGTTTATCGAGGCGCGTGAAAATCCAGAAAGTCCTGAACGAGATTTCTACATCTGGCGAGACAAACCTAATGAGTTAGTATCTATCTTTAGTGGATCTGCTTGGGAATATGATGAGACCTCAGGCCAATATTATCTGCATTTCTTTAGTAAGAAACAGCCAGACCTTAATTGGGAAAATCCACAGTTGCGCCAGAAAGTTTATGACATGATGAATTTCTGGATTGATAAGGGAATCGGTGGTTTCCGCATGGATGTGATTGATATGATTGGTAAGATTCCAGATCAACTGATTGATACAAATGGTCCAAGGCTTCACGATTACATTAAGGAAATGAACCAGGCGAGCTTTGGCAAGCATGACCTTCTAACCGTTGGTGAAACCTGGGGAGCGACACCTGAGATTGCTAAACAGTATTCAAATCCTGATAATCAAGAACTTTCAATGGTTTTCCAGTTTGAACATATTGGACTTCAGCATAAGCCAGATAGCCCTAAATGGGAGTATGAGAAGGAGTTGGATGTTTCAGCACTTAAGGCTATTTTCAATAAATGGCAAACCGAGTTAGAGTTGGGACAAGGGTGGAACTCACTTTTTTGGAATAATCATGATCTGCCTCGTATTCTCTCAATGTGGGGAGATACTGGTGTCTATCGTGAGAAGTCAGCTAAGGCCTTGGCTATCCTCCTTCATCTGATGAGGGGAACACCTTACATTTATCAGGGCGAAGAAATCGGCATGACCAATTATCCATTTAGAACTTTGGAAGAATTGAATGACATTGAATCTCTCAACTATGCCAAAGAAGCTCTCGAAAAAGGGGCATCGATAGAAGTTATCATGGACCAAATCCGTCAGGTGGGTCGTGACAATGCTCGAACACCAATGCAATGGGATACTTCTAAAAATGCTGGATTTAGCATATCGGATAAGACTTGGTTACCTGTTAATCCAAACTATAAGGACATAAATGTTGAATCAGCCCTTGCCAATCCAGAATCGATTTTCTATACCTATCAGAAGCTCGTTGCGCTTCGTAAAACTCAAGATTGGTTGGTAGATGCTGACTTTGAACTCTTGGAGACAGCTTCAAAAGTATTTGCTTATATTCGTAAGACTAAAGATAGTAGCTATCTGGTTGTAGTCAATTTATCAGACCAAGAACAAGACTTCTGTTATGATTTCGAAAGAGCAGAAGTTGTCATTGCAAATACCGAATTAGAGCCAATTACAGACCAAGGCAAACTCCAAGCCTGGGATGCCATTTGTGTGAAGGTGAAATAAAAAGAAAAGTGGTTGTCAACTGACTGTTGGCGACCACTTTTTATCTATTAAATAGTTGTTATTTCGTACTTTCTCTCAGAGTCAGTTTAGTGCCCAACATAGTAAGTGTCGGGATTTCTCTTGGAGCCAAGACTTGTTTATTGAGG
This sequence comes from Streptococcus sp. ACS2, assembly GCF_000525585.1. Classification (NCBI taxonomy): domain Bacteria; kingdom Bacillati; phylum Bacillota; class Bacilli; order Lactobacillales; family Streptococcaceae; genus Streptococcus; species Streptococcus sp. ACS2. Next base: position 196,629 of record NZ_JALT01000038.1, on the reverse strand, counting down.
ACATCCATGGCAGTTCGTCCCATTTCTTCGGTGTAGACAGTGACACTAGAAAGTGGCGGATAAACTTGTTTGGCTAGACTGGTGTCATTAAAGGAGATAATCTGGATATCTTCTGGGACATTAATGCCATTTTCCTGAAGGGCTCTAAGAGCACCGATAGCCAGACTATCACTAGCAGCAAAGTAGGCATCTGGTAGGGGTGTACCACTTGCTATTTTAGAGGCTAAAAGGTCATAGCCAGATTGAACTGTAAAATTACCTGAAAGAATCAAAAGAGGGTCATAGATGCTCTTTTCAATACAGTAGTTACGATAAGAACGTAAACGAGGCTCCGGAACGATTTCAGTTGAATCCGTTGTTTTTTCTTGCCCTGTTAAAAGACCGATGCTCTTACACCCTTGCTCAGTGAGATAACTTAGTGCCGTTTGAACAGCATTTTCAAAGTCAGTTGTCACACAAGGATGTCCCTGAAGTAGGGTATCACTATCTACAAAGACCAGTAATCTACCCAATGATTCCAATTCAGTAATCTGTTCACGACTAAACTTTCCGATACAAAGTATACCTATGACTTCTTCAGCGAGACTAAAAGGAATGTCATTGAAATAACGAAGCATCTCGTAGTCTAGCTCATGGGCTCTTGTTTCAATTCCAAGCCGAATGTTGTAGTAGTAGAGATCGTCTAACTCATCTTCCTCACTTACCCATTGGATAATTGCCACTTGATGTTTTTCTTTTTTCAAGTTTCCGATTTTCTTATGTTTGGTATATCCGATTTCATCTGCCGCAGTTAAAATACGGTGCCTGGTTTCTTCAGTAACGGAGAGGTTTTCATCTTGGTTGAGAACACGTGAAACAGTTGCGATTGATACATCAGCCAATTTTGCGATATCTTTTAATGTAGCCATATTGTTCTCCTTTCATCCAAAGTATATCATAATTTCTAAAATTTTACCTATTTTTTACTAAAAAAACAGTAAAAATATTGATTTTCCTTGTGAAAGGGGTTACACTGTTAGTGTAAAAAAGAATAAGTGAGGTACATCCTATGAAGACATCACAGTTAAGAGAAAAGTTTAAAGAAGTTTTTGGTGTAGAAGCAGAACATACTTTCTTTTCTCCAGGTCGTATTAATTTGATTGGTGAACACACTGACTACAACGGTGGACATGTGTTCCCAGCAGCTATTACTCTAGGTACTTACGGAGCGGCCCGCAAACGTGATGACAAAGTTTTGCGTTTTTTCTCAGGTAACTTTGAAGATAAGGGAATCATCGAAGTACCACTTGAAAATCTTCGTTTTGAAAAAGAACACAACTGGACAAACTATCCAAAAGGTGTTCTTCATTTCTTGCAAGAAGCTGGTCATACGATTGATTCAGGTATGGATATTTACATTTATGGTAATATTCCAAATGGATCAGGTTTGTCATCATCATCATCTTTGGAATTATTGATTGGTGTTATTGCTGAAAAACTTTATGACCTTAAATTGGAACGACTTGACTTGGTTAAAATCGGTAAGCAGACTGAAAATGACTTTATCGGCGTTAACTCTGGTATCATGGACCAATTCGCTATTGGTATGGGAGCTGATCAACGTGCGATTTACTTGGATACAAATACTTTAGAGTATGACTTGGTACCACTTGACCTTAAAGACAATGTTGTTGTTATCATGAACACTAACAAACGTCGTGAATTGGCTGATTCTAAATACAATGAACGTCGTGCTGAATGTGAAACAGCAGTATCTGAACTCCAAGAAAAACTTGATATCCAAACACTTGGAGAATTGGACCTCTGGACATTTGATGCATACAGCTACTTGATTAAAGACGAAAACCGTATCAAACGTGCCCGTCACGCAGTTCTTGAAAATCAACGCACACTTCAAGCTCGTAAAGCTCTTGAAGCAGGAGATTTGGAAGGCTTTGGTCGTCTTATGAATGCTTCTCACGTATCATTGGAGCATGATTACGAAGTTACAGGTCTTGAACTTGATACTTTGGCACACACAGCATGGGAACAAGAAGGTGTCCTTGGAGCTCGTATGACAGGAGCGGGATTTGGTGGATGTGCCATCGCACTTGTAAACAAAGACAAAGTTGAAGACTTCAAAAAAGCAGTTGGTCAACGTTATGAAGAAGTCGTTGGTTATGCACCAAGCTTCTATATCGCTGAAGTAGCTGGCGGTTCACGAGTACTTGATTAATGAGAAAGAAGTAGAGATTATGGCTGAAAATTTAGTAAACACTTTTGTAACTCAGGTTATTGAAAATAGTGATTATGAGGAATTGGACCGTATCTATTTGACAAACAAAGTTTTTGCTTTGGTTGGAGAAGGAGTTTCTGATGTTGAAACAGATAGCTCTGAATTGATTGACCTTAAAGACCAGTTGCTTCAAGCAGGTGTTAAAGCTGGTTCTGTAGGTGAACTTAATGAAGAACAAGATATCATCGGTGCTCAACTCATGGACTTGATTACACCAAGCCCTAGCCTTGTCAATCGTAACTTCTGGGATACTTATAAATCTAACCCAGAGCAAGCAATTGCTGACTTTTATGCACAAAGTAAACGAAATGATTATGTGAAAGTCAAAGCCATTGCACAAAATATTGCATATAAAGCACCAACTAAATACGGTGACTTGGAAATTACGATTAACCTTTCAAAACCTGAAAAAGATCCAAAAGCCATCGCTGCAGCTAAAAATGCGGTAGCTTCTGATTATCCAAAATGCCAACTTTGTATGGAAAATGAAGGTTATCTAGGTCGCATCAATCACCCAGCACGTAGTAATCATCGTGTTATTCGTTTCCAAATGGAAGGAAATGACTGGGGCTTCCAATATTCACCATATGCTTACTTTAATGAACATTCTATCTTCTTTTATGGTAAGCACGAACCAATGCACATCAGTCCATTGACGTTTGGTCGTCTCCTATCAATTGTTGAAGCATTTCCTGGTTACTTCGCAGGTTCAAATGCCGATCTTCCAATTGTAGGTGGTTCGATTCTTACACATGAACACTATCAAGGTGGTCGCCATACCTTCCCAATGGAAGTAGCAGGCATTAAAGAAAAAGTTAGTTTTGATGGTTACTCTGATGTTGAGGCTGGTATCGTTAATTGGCCTATGTCAGTTCTTCGTTTAAGAAGTGAAGATAAGGAAAGACTTATTGCTCTTGCAACCAAAATTTTAAATTGCTGGCGTGGTTATTCAGACGAAAAAGCTGGTGTCTTGGCTGAGTCTGATGGACAACCTCACCACACCATTACCCCAATTGCTCGTAGAAAAGACGGCAAATTTGAATTGGATTTGGTTCTTCGTGACAATCAAACTTCTGAAGAACATCCAGACGGTATCTACCACCCACATAAAGATGTTCAACATATTAAGAAAGAAAACATCGGTTTGATTGAAGTTATGGGATTGGCCATTCTTCCACCTCGTTTGAAAACAGAACTTAAAGATGTTGAAGATTATCTATTGGGTCAAGGTAAGCAAGTTGCTCCAATTCACCAAGAATGGGCAGATGAACTCAAAGCTCAAAATCCGAATGTTACGGCTGAGGAAGTGACAGAAGTTGTTCGACAATCTGTTGCAGATATCTTTGCTCGTGTACTAGAAGATGCAGGTGTTTATAAGACTAATAGTGAAGGCTTAGATCAGTTTAAAGCATTTGTAGATTTTGTAAATTTAGCTGATTAATTGTTTTTTCTGAAGAAAGGAGATAAGAAATGGCAATTTTAGTATTAGGTGGAGCTGGTTATATCGGTTCTCACATGGTTGATCGCTTAGTTGAAAAAGGTCAAGAAAAAGTAGTAGTAGTAGATAGTTTGGTAACCGGTCACCGTGCTGCCGTACATCCAGATGCTATTTTCTACCAAGGCGATCTCTCTGATCAAGATTTTATGAGAAAGGTCTTCAAAGAAAATCCTGATGTTGATGCCGTTATTCACTTTGCGGCCTATTCATTGGTTGGTGAATCAATGGAAAAACCACTCAAATATTTTGATAACAATACAGCTGGAATGGTTAAATTGCTTGAAGTTATGAACGAATGCGGTGTTAAATACATTGTCTTCTCATCAACAGCAGCAACTTACGGTATCCCAGAAGAAATTCCAATTCTTGAAACAACACCACAAAACCCTATCAACCCATATGGTGAAAGTAAGTTGATGATGGAAACTATCATGAAGTGGTCTGATAAAGCTTATGGTATTAAATATGTGCCACTTCGTTACTTCAACGTTGCTGGTGCAAAACCTGATGGATCTATCGGTGAAGACCATGGTCCAGAAACTCACCTTCTTCCAATTATCCTTCAAGTAGCTCAAGGTGTTCGTGAAAAAATCATGATTTTTGGTGATGACTACAACACTCCAGATGGTACAAATGTTCGTGACTATGTTCACCCATTTGACTTGGCTGATGCTCACCTCCTTGCTGTTGAATATCTTCGTAAAGGAAATGAGTCAACAGCCTTCAACCTAGGCTCTTCAACAGGTTTCTCAAACCTTCAAATTCTTGAAGCCGCTCGTAAGGTAACTGGTAAAGAAATTCCAGCTGAAAAAGCTGATCGTCGTCCTGGTGATCCTGATACATTGATTGCTTCATCTGAAAAAGCACGTACAGTTCTTGGATGGAAACCACAATTTGATAACATCGAAAAAATCATCGCAAGTGCTTGGGCATGGCATTCTAGCCATCCAAAAGGGTACGATGATCGAGGATAATTAAAATAATAAACAAAGGGTCAAAGAGTATATATAATTATTGTACTCTTTGTTTTTTGAGGAAAAAATATGAAAATAAGCTGCGAGATTATTGGAAAAGTTGATTCAGGCGATGTCAGTAAAATTTCAATGGAAAATAATAATGGTGTTGTCATTTCCACACTCACAACAGGTGCTACACTTCAGGAGTTTTTGGTTCCAACGGAAACTGGTGCTCTTAAAAATATAGTACTTGGTTTCAGTGATTACGAGGATTACTATAAGAATAATTTATGTGCCTGCCAGTCCATTGGTAGGGTTGCTGGAAGAATTGGGAAAGCTTCGTATACTCATAATATGGTTCTTTATAGCCTTCCTAAGAATGAGGGAGAAAACTGTTTACATGGCGGTCCAAAAGGAATGCAGGTTCAAAATTGGAATTATGTCACAAACTTGACAGAGGAATATGTTGAGACAAAGTTTGTTAGAAGACTTTACTCAAGTGTCGATGGGTTCCCTGGTGACATGTCAGTTTCTATTACCTACAGACTTAACAACAGCAATCGCTTATCAATCTTCTTTGAAGCCTTCGATGTTACAGAGTCAACAGTCTTTAATCCGACCAATCATGTCTACTTTAATCTTAGTGACAAGCAAGATTTGTCAACTCATGAGTTAAAAATCTATTCAGACTATCGTTTAGAGTTGGATTCTGAGTTAATTCCAACAGGACAAAAAATTAATGTAGATGGAACGAATTATGATTTTAGAAAGACAACTGACTTGCTACCTCGAATTGAAGCAAATCAAGGTTTCGATGATGCTTTTGTAGTAGGTGGCGAAACTTGTGACCATGTGAAAGAAGTAGCTGTTCTCCATGACAAAGAAAGCGGAGATGGTATTGAAATCTTCTCTAACAGAAATGGTTTAGTTATTTATACTATGGATATTATAGAGGATAATATTTACTTTGCGAGAGATCGGGGAACAATTGCAAAAGGACGAGAAGCTATAGCTATGGAAGCTCAAACACTCCCAGATGCCGTTAATCATACAGATTTTGGAGATATCATCTTGGAGGAGGGGCATAGTGTAAGCTATGAAATCGGTTTCCAATATTTTAATTCATCAAAATAATCATGTTTTAGTAAAAGTTTAGTAAAAATCACTAAAACTATTGACGATTTAAACTAATACTTATATAATGTAAGCGTATTCAAAAAACAACTAACAGGAGGTTTTCGTAATGGGAAAATCTAAAGGTCAAATGAAGTCTCGTCTATCCTATTCAGCTGGTGCTTTTGGTAACGACGTCTTCTATGCAACGTTGTCAACATACTTTATCATGTTTGTGACAACTCACTTGTTTAACACAGGTGATCCAAAGCAAAATAGTCACTACGTACTATTAATTACTAACATCATCGCTATTTTGCGTATCTTGGAAGTATTTATCGATCCATTGATCGGTAACATGATTGATAACACTCATACTAAGTATGGTAAATTCAAACCATGGGTAGTTGGTGGTGGTATCATCAGTTCTATCGCCTTGTTGCTTCTCTTCACCGATTTAGGTGGTTTGAATAAAACAAATCCTTTCTTGTACCTTGTACTTTTCGGAATTATCTACCTTGTAATGGATGTCTTCTACTCAATTAAAGATATCGGTTTCTGGTCAATGATTCCTGCCTTGTCTCTTGACAGTCATGAACGTGAAAAAATGGCAACTTTTGCCCGTATTGGTTCTACGATTGGTGCCAATATTGTAGGTGTTGCCATCATGCCAATCGTTTTGTTCTTCTCTATGACGAACAGTAGTGGCTCTGGAGATAAATCTGGATGGTTCTGGTTTGCATTTATCGTTGCTCTCATTGGTGTGATTACATCAATTGCTGTTGGTATTGGTACACGTGAAGTTGAGTCAAAACTTCGTGATAACAAAGAAAAAACTAGCCTTAAACAAGTCTTTAAAGTTCTTGGTAAAAACGACCAATTGATGTGGTTGTCTCTCGGATATTGGTTCTATGGTCTTGGTATTAATACACTTAATGCTCTTCAACTTTTTTACTTCACATTTATCCTTGGTGATCCAGGGAAATACTCAATCCTTTACGGATTGAATACAGTTGTTGGTTTGGTTTCAGTTTCACTCTTCCCTAGCCTAGCTGGTAAATTCAACCGTAAACGTTTGTTCTATGGATGTATTGCAGTAATGCTCGGTGGTATCGGAATCTTTAGTATTGCAGGAACATCACTTCCAATGATCTTGACTGCTGCTGAACTCTTCTTTATTCCACAACCTCTTGTGTTCCTTGTTATCCTCATGATTATCTCTGACTCAGTAGAATATGGTCAATGGAAATTGGGACACCGTGATGAATCACTTACTTTGTCAGTTCGTCCACTTGTTGATAAACTTGGTGGTGCGATGTCAAACTGGCTTGTTTCTACAATTGCCGTAGCTGCTGGTATGACAACAGGTGCCTCAGCATCAACAATTACAACACATCAACAGTCTATCTTTAAGCTTAGCATGTTTGGTTTCCCAGCAGCAGCAATGCTTATCGGAGCCTTCATTATTGCTCGTAAAATCACTTTGACTGAAGCACGTCACGCTGAAATTGTTGAAGAATTGGAACATCGCTTTAGCGTAGCAACTTCTGAAAATGAAGTTAAAGCTAACGTCGTATCTCTTGTAAACCCTACAACTGGCCATTTGGTTGACCTCTCAAGTGTTAATGATGAACACTTTGCTTCAGGTAGCATGGGTAAAGGTTTCGCCATTAAACCTACTGATGGAGCTGTCTTTGCACCAATTAGTGGTACCATTCGTCAAGTTCTTCCTACTCGCCATGCAGTTGGTATTGAAAGTGAAGATGGTGTCATTGTTCTTATCCACGTTGGTATCGGAACAGTTAAACTTAAAGGTGAAGGGTTCATTAGTTACGTAGAACAAGGTGATCGTGTTGAAGTTGGACAAAAACTTCTTGAGTTCTGGTCACCAATTATTGAGAAAAACGGTCTTGATGACACAGTACTTGTCACTGTAACCAATTCAGAAAAATTCAGTGCTTTCCATCTTGAACAAGAAGTTGGAGAAAAGGTAGAAGCTTTGTCTGAAGTTATTACCTTCAAAAAAGGAGAATAATCTATGAACACGACTGAAAAAATTCAAACTTACTTAAACGATCCAAAGATTGTTAGCGTTAATACTGTTGACGCTCACTCAGATCATAAGTATTTTGAATCTCTTGCAGAATTTTCTGAAGGGGAGATGAAGTTAAGACAATCTCTTAATGGAAAATGGAAAATTCACTATGCTCAGAATACAAATCAAGTTTTAAAAGACTTTTATAAAACAGAATTTGATGAAACTGATTTGAATTTCATCAATGTACCAGGTCATTTAGAGCTTCAAGGTTTTGGTTCTCCACAATATGTGAATACCCAATATCCTTGGGATGGTAAAGAATTCCTTCGTCCACCTCAAGTTCCTCAAGAATCAAATGCTGTTGCATCATACGTTAAACATTTTACCTTGAATGATGCATTAAAAGATAAAAAAGTATTTATCTCATTCCAAGGGGTTGCCACTTCCATCTTTGTATGGGTCAATGGTAACTTCGTAGGATACAGTGAAGACTCATTTACACCTAGTGAATTTGAAATTAGTGATTACCTTGTTGAAGGTGATAACAAGTTGGCGGTAGCTGTTTATCGTTACTCTACAGCAAGCTGGTTGGAAGACCAAGACTTCTGGAGACTTTACGGTATTTTCAGAGATGTTTACTTGTACGCTATTCCAAAAGTTCACGTTCAAGATCTCTTTGTTAAGGGAGATTATGATTACCAAACAAAAGCAGGTCAATTGGATATTGATTTGAAGACTGTTGGAGATTACGAAGATAAGAAAATTAAATATGTTCTTTCAGATCATGAAGGCATCGTTACAGAAGGTGATGCATCTGTTAATGGTGACGGTGAACTATCTGTAAGTCTTGAAAATCTGAAAATCAAACCTTGGAGTGCTGAAAGTCCTAAACTTTACAATTTGACCCTTCATGTTTTGGATGATGACCAAGTTGTTGAAGTCGTTCCAGTTAAAGTTGGATTTAGACACTTTGAAATTAAAGATACACTCATGCTTTTGAATGGTAAGAGAATTGTCTTTAAAGGGGTTAACAGACACGAATTTAACGCTAGAACAGGACGTTGTATCACTGAAGAAGATATGCTTTGGGATATCAAAGTGATGAAACAACATAACATCAATGCTGTTCGTACTTCTCACTATCCTAACCAAACACGTTGGTATGAATTGTGTGATGAATATGGACTTTATGTTATCGATGAAGCCAACCTTGAAACACACGGTACATGGCAAAAACTTGGTCTAAGCGAACCTTCATGGAATATCCCAGCTAGTGAACCAGAATGGTTGCCTGCTTGTTTGGATCGTGCCAATAACATGTTCCAACGTGATAAGAACCATGCTAGTGTTATCATTTGGTCTTGTGGTAATGAATCATATGCTGGTAAAGATATTGCTGACATGGCTGATTACTTCCGTAGTGTTGACAATACTCGTCCAGTTCACTATGAAGGTGTTACATGGTGTCGTGAATTTGATTACATTACAGACATCGAAAGTCGTATGTATGCGAAACCAGCTGATATTGAAGAATACCTCACTAACAATCCTCAAAAACCTTATATTTCATGTGAATACATGCACACAATGGGTAACTCTGGTGGTGGATTGAAACTCTACACTGACTTAGAGAAATATCCAGAATACCAAGGTGGATTTATTTGGGACTTCATTGACCAGGCTATTTACAAACCACTTCCAAATGGTAGCGAATTCCTATCATATGGTGGTGACTGGCATGATAGACCTTCTGACTACGAATTTTGTGGAAATGGTATTGTCTTCGCAGATCGTACCCTAACTCCAAAACTTCAAACAGTTAAACATCTTTACTCTAATATTAAGATTGCTGTTGATGAAAAATCAGTAACTATCAAGAATGATAATGTCTTCGAAGATCTTTCTGCTTATACTTTCCTAGCTAGAGTTTACGAAGATGGTAGAAAAGTTAGTGAAAGTGAATATCACTTTGATGTTAAACCAGGTGAAGAAGCAACATTCCCAGTAGAATTCGCTGTTGGAGCTTCAAATGCTGAAAGAATTTACGAAGTGGCTTGTGTTCAGAAGGAAGCAACTGAATGGGCTCCAAAAGGACATGAAATTGTTCGTGGTCAATATGTTGCTGAAAAGATTAGCACTGAAACACCAGTTAAGGCACCTTTGAATGTTGTTGAAGGCGACTTCAACATCGGAATTCAAGGACAAAACTTCTCTATCTTGCTTTCACGTGCACAAAATACGCTAGTATCTGTTAAATATAACGGTGTTGAATTCATTGAGAAAGGTCCTAAACTTAACTTTACTCGTGCTTACACTGACAATGATCGCGGTGCTGGATATCCATTCGAAATGGCAGGCTGGAAAGTTGCTGGAAACTATAGTAAAGTTACAGATACTCAAATTCAAATCGAAGATGACTCTGTTAAAGTGACTTATGTTCATGAATTGCCAGGCTTGTCTGATGTCGAAGTTAAAGTAACTTATCAAGTTGACTGCAAAGGTAGAATCTTTGTTACTGCAAACTATAATGGTAAAGCAGGTTTGCCAAACTTCCCTGAATTTGGTCTAGAATTTGCGATTGGTTCACAATTTAGAAACCTTAGCTATTATGGATACGGTGCAGAAGAAAGTTACCTTGATAAACTTCCTGGTGCCTATCTTGGTCGCTATGAAACTTCTGTTGAAAAGACATTTGCTCCATATCTAATGCCACAAGAATCTGGTAATCACTATGGTACTCGTGAATTTACGGTATCTGATGATAATCACAATGGTCTTAAATTCACCGCACTTAATCAGGCATTCGAATTCAGTGCTTTGCGTAACAGTACTGAACAAATTGAAAATGCTCGTCATCAATATGAGTTGCAAGAATCTGATGCTACATGGATTAAAGTTCTTGCTGCTCAAATGGGTGTCGGTGGTGACGACTCATGGGGTGCTCCAGTTCATGACGAATTCTTGGTTAGCTCAGCAGATAGCTATCAATTGAGCTTCGTGATTGAACCACTCAACTAAAGTATTATTGGACTTTGCCTCCAACGATATATTTGATAAAGGAAACTCGAAAGGGTTTCCTTTTGTCATGGTTTGAAGTAAGAAAAAAGGAAACAGACCTCTGTTTCCTTTTAAAATATAACTCAGTTTTCAATTCCTTTAAAAATGGGAGTGGTCAAGTAAAATTATGAAAAAGTGAGTTAAAGTTATTGATATAGAGAAGGGACTAAACCACTCCCAAGGCGTTAATGATTTTTTGTAGCTTTAAATGAAACTTGAAGATTATGCCTTGACGTTAATCGTCCAATGGCACTCTATCTAATATAAGTATACAACTTTGAGTTTAGATGTCCCAAAATAAGACTCTATGGATTCTTATCTGTATTGTGATTGGCGACTATTTTTGTCAATAAAAATTTAAGAGGTTGTTGATTTCACTTAGAATATAGTAATGTTCTATGAAAACGTATACAATAGTAGATAGAGAAATAAACATAGATTGGAGAAGATTGATGACATCATCTTTTGAAGACTTCACAAAAAAAGCAGAAGCATTCTTAGAAGAACATATTACAGAGTATCTCAGTGTGGACATGGCTCTTGAAGATTTTGCAAGACAATACAACCAAGGGCTTTTTGATGAGATCACTTCCCCTGATTCAAAGCAGGAGAGAGCTTGGAAACTCATTGAAGAGGCTTATCATTATCACGAGGAAGATCCTTCGAGAAGTCAGGAATTTTTGACAGAAGCTTTAAAACTAGATCCTGAAAATCTTGATGCTAAGCAGATGCTCTTAACTTTTCAAAGTCCACTTGAACATCTAAAAGGCCTAATTGCTTTAGAAAAAGAGCAAAGGTCCAAGTGGGATCAAGGTCCAAAAATGGGCTGGGCTAATCTTGACGAGCGTCCTTATTTGTCTTTGAAGTATAATCTTGCTAAATTTTATTTAAGCAACAGTATGAAGCGGTTTGCTATTAAGGAATTTGAAGAGATTCTAGAGATAGATGTTCAGGATCACATGGGAGTCCGTTACGAATTGATGGCTACCTATTGTAATCTGGAGGACTATGATAAGGCTAAAAACTTTTTCGAATGTGAGCAAATGGAATATCACGAAGAAGATTTGATGATAGTACCAATGATGACGGTCTCTCTAATGACGGGACATATTGAGGATGCGGATTTCTATTTTGATTTTCTCTATGCAAAAAATCCAGAGTTCGAAAATTATTTAAAAATGATTGAACAAGGTGATGACGAGCGTCTAGTTGCCGAAACGCTTAAAGTCAACCCTATCTTATTTGAAGCCAATAGTATGAAAAGTCTTTTGATGGTTTTTAATCAAGTCGTTGATCTGTCCCAGTCAGAATATTATTTTACTTGGTTAATCGAAAAATATCGTGTAAAACGTCCACAAAGACATGTTGCGAAAAAGAAAAATCCAGAATTGCACAAACTAATTAGAGAATTGGAAAAAAGTATAGAACAAAGCAAAGCCCTCCAAGGTCTTTCAATAAGTGTGGAGCGTATACTTCGTCAACATGGCTTAATAGATTTTAAAGATTTTAAAAAGAAAACGGAAGAGGAAGTAGCAGCGATTAGAGGAGTTGGAAAGGTGAGCATGAAAATCCTTAAAGAAAATGGTGTTGTCTATAAAAAGAAGCGGAAAAAGAAGTAAGGAACTATTCATCAAACAAGCCGTAGCAAATCTTTGCATTTTTATCTCATATCTTTTAAGATAGTTCTATTACAATTTGAAAAGGAGAACAGGATGGAAACTTATACACTTTCAAATGGCGTTAAAATTCCTAAAATTGGTTTTGGGACTTGGCAGATTCCAGAAGGGGAAGAAGCTTACAATAGCGTTAGTTTCGCACTTAAGGCGGGTTACACACATATTGATACAGCACAAATCTACGGTAACGAGGTTTCTGTAGGTAAGGCGATTGCTGATAGTGATGTGGCTCGTGAGAATATTTTCCTAACGACTAAACTCTGGAATGACAAGCACGATTACGAATTGGCTAAAGCCTCTATTGATGAGTCGCTCGAAAGACTAGGTGTGGATTATTTGGATCTTTTGCTCATCCATTGGCCTAATCCAAAGGCTCTTCGTGAGAATGATGCTTGGAAGGTTGGCAATGCAGGTGCTTGGAAGGCAATGGAAGAGGCCTACAAAGAAGGTAAGGTGCGTGCTATCGGTGTGTCTAACTTTATGCAACATCACCTTCAAGCCCTCCTTGAAACGGCTGAAATTGTGCCCCATGTTAATCAAATTCTCTTGGCTCCAGGTTGTGCCCAAGAAGATTTGGTTGCCTATTGCCAAGAGCGTGACATTCTTCTTGAAGCCTATAGCCCACTAGGAACTGGTAGTATTTTTGGGAATGAGGACGTTGAAGCAGTGGCTGAACGTAACGGAAAATCTGTTGCTCAAGTTGCCCTACGTTGGAGCCTTCAAAAAGGTTTCTTGCCACTACCTAAGTCATTGACACCAAAAAATATCGAAGCCAACTTGGATATCTTTGACTTTGATTTGTCAGAGGAAGATATGGCAGTCTTGGATAAGATTCAAGGCATTAAGACTCAGGATGATCCTGATACAGTTAATTTTTAATAGGATTGCAAGCAACTCGTTAGGGTTGCTTTTTCTATTGTTTTACGAATAAAAGTTTGAATCTATTATCAAAATTGACAAAAAGAAGGAGTGGTAATACAATGGTGTTACAAAAGAGAACGAGGTTAAGGATATGACAACAATTACATTGAAAGTTTCAGAAGCAGATAAGAAGTTCATGCAGGCAATTGCGAAATTTGAAGGGGTATCCTTGTCAGAATTAATTCGTACCAAAACTTTAGAAGCCATTGAGGATGAATACGATGCTAGAGTAGCCGATTTGGCTTTGGCAGAATATGAAGTCTATCTAGAAAACGGTGGGGAGGTGTTAAATTGGGATGACCTATAAGATAATACCAACCCCTAAATTTGCCAAAAGTTTTAAAAAGTTAGATCCCTTCGTCAGAAAACAAATTAAGGCTTATCTCAATCGTGTGACAGAGAATCCAAGAGCTAAGGGCAAGGCCTTAGTTGCTAATCGAACAGGCCAATGGCGTTATGGTGTTGGTGCTTATCGTGTTATTGTCAATATTCAGGATAGTGAACTAATCATACTTGCCCTCGAAGTCGGTCATAGACGTGATATCTATTAGTATCAAGACATAGAATGTCCTAGGTTCCGTTAATTTTTAATAGGATAGAAGCAACTCGTTAGGGTTGCTTTTTTATACTGTGTGTGCCCGAATTTGCTATAATAAGGCTATCATATCCATTACTATTAGAAGGGAAGTTATGCTATGGAATCGCGGAACCTTCTTCCTCAAAATACGCGTCTGATGGCTAATTTGTTGAGTTTCTCGGGAGGGGCTTTGGATGTCTTTTGTCATGTGTACTATCATAGTTTGGTTGCTACACAGACTGGGAATATCCTTCTCTTGGTCTCTGACTGGCAGAACAGTAGTATGTACTATAACTTGTTGCGTTGCTTTTCAATCTTATTCTTTTCTTTAGGCTTTCTTTTTGGCATGTGGTTTAAAGACCAGCGTAAGAATGCCTATTGGCGAGTTTATGGTCTGCTTCCACTTTGTGTGATGACAGCTATCCTGCCTTTTCTACCTTCAAATGCCTTGATTGAGCTCCCGATTATCGCTTTTTCTGCAGGTATCATGATGAAGACTTTTACTGGCAGTCAGATTGAGAATCATCCCTTCGTGATTTTTATGACCTCAGGAAATTATCGAAGGATGTTAACGGCCCTCTATTATGCCATTCAGGGAAGTGGTGATCAGAGAGAATATCGTCGTCAGGCTGTCAATTATAGCTTTATCGTAGGGAGCTTTGTCGTTGGCGCTATCGTCTCAGCCGTTCTGATGCATTTTGTGCACCTTAAGTCAATCTGGGTAATCACACTCAGTCTAATTACCATCATGGTTTACTATTCATCTGAAGTGAAACGACTAGGACTCAAGGAAACTAATCTTTAGTCGTCTGTAGCAAATATTTTTGATAACAATTGTCTTGTGTTATAATTTTGATTATATTATTTTCATTTAATCAAAAAGAGGAGACATAAGATGCCTGTAGTAAGCAATGATTTTTCAGATATCGTTTATAATCGTCGTTCCATTCGTAACTTTGATCCATCTGTTAAGATTCCGCGAGAAGAACTGTTGGAAATCCTAGATAAGACTGTTACAGCACCATCATCAGTCAACATGCAACCTTGGCGTTTTGTCGTCGTTGATAGCGAAGAGGGCAAGGAAAAATTGACACCTTTCGTCAGCTACAATGGTGTGCAAAATGAAACATCATCAGCCATGGTCCTTATTTTTGCCGATTTGAAGAGCCAAGAAAGAGCAGAAGAAATCTACGGTAAGGCTGTTGCTCAAGGAAAAATGCCTGAAGAAGTCAAAGAAAAACAACTGTCAAGCATTGTACCAATGTATGAAAATGCTCCTAGAGATGTCATGAATGAAATTGTTCATATTGATGCTAGTCTGGCTGCCATGCAGTTGATGTTGGTCGCTCGTTCTTATGGTTACGATACTAATGCCATTGGTGGTTATAAAAAAGATGGGCTTGCCAAAGCCTTTGGACTTGATGAAGACCGTCATGTACCAGTTTTGCTCATTGCTCTTGGGAAAGCCAATGAAGAAGGCTTTGAGTCTGTTCGTCTGGATGCCTCTGATGTGACGGCTTTTGCTTAATAAATAATTGACCGTAAGTCTCGGAAGTGGAGGCTTACGGTTTTTTGTATTAAAAGATAGCTAAGTGTTTTTAGTAAGATTAGGTAGTTGCTTTAACCCATGATTAAGGTAAGTCCTTTTCCTTTGTGTTATAATGAAGAAAAACGTTGAATGTAAAGTTTATTTTGCCTTTTACTAGGAGTCTTTTATGACAAACTATTTGGTCCAGAGGTTTCTCTGGTTTCGTGAGCGAGGCTTCGTCCAAATTACGCAGAAAACTTTGGTTTCGCTCTTTCCCTTTTTCCTATTTTCAGGAATTATTCGGGTGATTTCACTATCTGTCTTTTCGGAGCTTGGTTATATTAATCAATTGTTTTCAGTTTCTGACTGGTTACCGGCCTTTAAGATAACTGGGCAGGTGCTCATTAATCTTTCCAACTTTCTTGGTGGCTTAGCTGGGCCCTTATCAACCTACTTTGCAGGAAAATACACAGCTGGTCACTATGGTAGAAGTACTGGTACAGCTGGTGTGACATCCCTTTTGGTTAGCTTAATTATAGGATCGCAGGAGCTGTTGCTGTCACCGCTAAACGATGGTGTTTTGACTCGCATCAATTTACCGGCTTCAATCAACATTATGTTGGCTATCTTTGTGGGCTATCTGGTTGGCCAGATTTTTCGCTTTTCAAGAGCTAGTGATGATCAGATTGTGGACAAGGACTATATTTATCAACCAAAGACCGTCCGTCCCATTTTTTTGTCACTCATTTTAGCTATTGGACTTAACATTCTCTTTGTGATTGGAGAGCAAGATAATGTTTTTCTGACGATTAGGCAGGTTACCTCTACCTTTACTGTAACTGATAATCACCTGTTCTCAACCTTTATGATGGGACTTTTGAACACTTTTTCTGCTTGGATTGGAAATAGTCAGGCTTTTGCCCTAAATTCAATTGCCGAGGATAGTTTTGCCTTGGAAAATTTGACCTATGCTGTTTCCCATCATACGACGACTGGGCTTCCCCACCTTTATACGCTAACAAATCTTTATCATAGTTACGGCTTGGTGGCTGGTATTGGATCAGGTCTGGCTCTCTTGGTGGCTCTACTTTTAAAATCAACAAGCTTTAAGGACAAGAAGGTTAGTCTTCTTAGTGTTTTCCCTAGCCTCTTTAATAATGGGGCCCCCTTGATGGTAGGGATACCAGTCTTACTAAATCTGGTTTATCTGATTCCTTTTCTTCTAGCACCTATGGTCAATATGGGAATAGCAGCGGTGGCTCTGGCTATTCGCCTCATGCCTGCGGCGGTTTACCCTGTACCAGATGGTACGCCGAGCCTTCTTTACGCCTTTATTGGAACTGGTGGTAGCCTGCGGGCACTTGCTGTTAGTCTGCTCTGTTTTGCGGTTGATGTTGCTATCTTTATTCCCTTTGTTCATCTGTCTAATAAGGTGCAACACGGTTTGAAAGAGGAGGGAGAAAGCAATGAAGTTCAGTAAAAAAACGAAGTTGGCCTTTATCCTTGTTGCGGTCTTTCTCATTGGTTTGGCTGTTCCGTCTTATAGTTGGACTAGGAAAAATGTCAAGGAAATCGAGACTTTCTACAATTCAAAATTGTCTCCTATTATCATGATTCCAGGGAGTTCTGCTACAGAAAATCGTTTTGATGGCTTGGTACGTAAGCTCAATCAAGACCGTCATGGGGTTAAGCATAGCCTCCTCAAGGTCAAGGTTTGGAACAATGGTCGTATTACCTTTGAGGGCAAAATCAAGGCTAAGGACAACGAACCAGTCATTGTTATCGGATTTGAAAATAACAAAGATGGCTATAGTAATATCAAGAAACAGGCTAAGATGATGAATCAGGCCTTTGAAGCCTTGCAGAATAAATACAATTTCAATAATTTTAAAGGTCTGGCCCATTCCAATGGTGGTCTGATTTATACAGCCTTTATTGAAAATTATCTGAGTGACTATGATGTTAAGATAAACTCACTCATGACTATCGGGACGCCCTATAATTTCACTGAAACCAATATCAAAAATAAATCAGTCATGCTTGCGGATTTCATAGCTGGCAAGAAGAATATTCCGTCCACCCTACATGTCTATTCGGTAGCAGGAACTATCACTTATGATTCGGACGAGTTGGTGCCTGATGCCAGTGTGTCCGCTGGGAAATATATCTATCAGAACCAAGCAAAGAGCTATACTGAAATTACGGTTACAGGTGAAGATGCTCAGCACTCGGACTTGCCAACCAATGATGAAGTTGTGGATCTGGTCAAACAGCATATTGAGGGGCAGGGTGTCCGTAAGAAACAAAAGACCCAACTAGAGCCTCAGTAAGCGAGAATAATATAGCTTATCAGTTCTAGTTGTTTATCATCAAACACAATCAGATAGAGTCTACGATGGCTCTATCTTTTTTAGTGATAAGATTGACTACTCAAGTTGTTGTAACTCCTTGTTTTACAACTTTCTTTTTGTTATAATCAAGTAAAATAGCAAAGAAGAATGAGAGGTCCCAAATATGCAAATTCCAAGTCGCTTTACCATTGCCGTTCATATTTTGACTCTTATAGCACAAAATAAGGGAAATGAAACTAAGTTAACCAGTGACTTTATGGCTGGTAGTGTGGGAGTTAACCCTGTTATTATCCGCAAAACCTTGTCTCAACTAAAGAAAGCAGACTTAATTTCAGTTCAAAGGGGAACAGGTGGAGCTAGCTTGCTCAAGGACCCAGAAGAAATTAACCTTCTTCAGGTTTATCGTGCTGTGGATAGCATCGGCCCAAGTGGTCAACTCTTTAGTTTCCATGACAATCCTAACCCAGCCTGTCCAGTAGGACGAAATATTCATGGGATTTTGGATCAGAGCTTAGAAGATGTTCAAATGGCAATGGAAAAAGAGCTTGAAAAGAAAACCTTGGCTGGTATTTTAAAAGATGCCAAGGTAAACTGGAAAGAAGCTGGAGCTTGATTGTTTAGTCAGCAAATAGAGGAATCGAAAGTTTTCGGTTTCTTTTTTTATTTGCAAGTTGTAATAATTGACATTACAATCTAACCAAGTATAATATTGTCATATAAAAGATTACAACATAGGAGAAAATCAGATGACATACGATTACAATAGTAAGATTTACCTCGCAGAAGCGGTACTCAATGTGAAGGATTTGGCTGGTCAGACTGCCTTTTATTCACAGATTATAGGTCTTGAAATCCTCTCCCAAACGGAAACAGAAGTTATCTTGGGAGCTGGAAACAAGCCCTTGGTCCACTTGATTGAAACCAATCGTGAGGAGGAGGTCAAGTCCAGTTATGGTCTTTACCATATGGCGATTTTGTTACCGTCTCGCGAGGATCTAGCTGATGTTTTCAAACATATCGCCGAGCTGGACTATCCTTTTGTTGGTGCAGCTGACCACGGTTATAGTGAAGCTCTTTATTTGGAAGACCTTGAGGGCAATGGTATTGAGCTTTATAGAGACAAGCCTGTTGCTGAATGGGATATTCGTGAGGATGGTCGCATTGTTGGGGTAACAGAAGAACTCTCAGCCCAAGAAATTTACGAGATGGGACGCAAAGTTGAGCCTTTTGTGATAGCTAAGGATACTCGTATGGGGCATATTCATTTATCGGTCAAAGATAGTCAGCTAGCAACGGCTTTCTATCAGGATGTTTTGGAGCTGGCAGATAAGTTTACCATTTCAAGTGCTAGTTGGATTGCTTCAGGTGATTACCATCACCACTTGGCTGTCAATGAATGGGGTGGCAAAAACTTAGCCAAACGTGACAAAGGGATGATTGGTCTTGCCTACTACGTCCTTGAAGTAGAAGACAAAGAAGATTTGATTACCATAGCAGAACGTGCTAAGAATCGTGGAGCAGAGGTCAAATGGTTATCTTCTAATGCGTTAATCTTCGAGGATAATGATGGTATTTTGACACGGGTAAGAAAAAAATATTAATAATTAGTGATTTTCGAGTCGTAACTATTGACATTACATTTGAAAGGTCTATAATGGTTATTGTAATCAAAGTTATTACAAATAAGCTTAACAATTTTAACAATTAACATTCATCACAAAGAAAGAGGGAATAACTATGACCTACTTTACAGACTTACAAACAAAACGTCGTTCAATTTATGCTTTGGGAAAAGACCTTGAGCTCTCTAACCAAGAATTGATTGAAACCATTCAAGGGGCTGTTCTTAACACACCGACAGCCTTTAACTCACAAACATCACGTGTGGTGATCTTGCTGGATGAAGAATCAGATGCCTTCTGGAATGAGATTGCATACTCTGAGCTTGAAAAAGTGACACCGGCAGAAGCCTTCGAGGGAACAAAAGAACGTTTGAAAGGTTTTGCCCAAGCTAAGGGAACAATTCTCTTCTATGAAGACCAAGATGTGGTGAAAGGCCTTCAAGAGCAATTCCCACTTTATGCAGATAACTTCCCAATTTGGTCAGAACAAGGTCACGGAATCGCTCTTTATGCAACATGGTTGGCTTTGGCTGAGAAGAATATCGGCATGAACGTGCAACACTATAACCCACTTGTTGATGTCCAATTGGCTGAAAAATATGATATCCCAGCGAACTGGAAGCTCCGTGCCCAAGCACCATTTGGTCAAATCGTCGCACCAGCAGGAGATAAGGACATCCAAACAGAAGGCCGTTTCAAAGTTTTTGGCGACAAATAATCACCTTAACTTAGTCAGTCGGTTTTGTACTGACTGAACAAAATCATATTGATAAGACAAATGACTAGCAGGATTGAAGAATCTTGCTAGTTTTTTCTATTTCAAAACTAGTAATGCCTAAGAAAATGTATAGCTTGAATTTTGAAACTTTCCTTAGGTGATAGCAAATGTCAGCGATCTTCTCCGAAGTTTCATGAGTAAAGTTTGAGCCCTCGATTTTTTATTTTTAGGCTCAGGTTAAGACAGTTCTCCAAACCTCTGAGTATCTAAAATTATTTGGTTTTGGGTACTTTCTTAGCGGTATCTTTCACATCAATTTTTCCAAGTCGTTTATCGAAGGAGAGATACATTAAAAGGTTTGAAAAGGTGAGCTACTTATATTTTATTTTCAATAATTTTGACAATGTTCTTTTTATTTTTGACAAAGATGCTTGTCAAAAATAAAAAGAAGCGTTACAATAGTTTTAGACGAAGGAAGGAGAGAAATTACGATGAAATATATTTGGCTATCTTTTATTCCACTTCTGTTTCTGATTTATACGGGCTCAGAGAAGAAGATAAAAAGATTGAACAGACGCATCAGACGATTGGAAAAACAATTGAAAGGAAGTCAAGAAATGTCTAGACTTTTAGAAGAATTAAAAGGACAAACGGTTACGGTAAATGGATTTAGAACCGAGTATGAAATTATGGATATCGATGAAGATTGGGTCAAATTGAGTCGTGAAATTAATAAACAACAAAGAGAAACTAAATTAGTCCGTATCGAAGATATTCAGGGTGTTCAACTATAAGGAGGCGGATGCCATGATCTTAAAAAATCGTCTGAAAGAGTTGAGGGCGCGTGATGGGCTCAACCAATCTGAGCTAGCTAAGCTAGCAGGGGTCTCGCGTCAGTCCATCAGTCTCTTGGAACGGGGGGAATATACCCCTTCGGTTATTATTGCCATCACCATCGCCCAGGTTTTTAAAGAGCCTGTGGAAAATGTTTTTAGTCTTGTAGAGGAAGAGGAATGATTATGAAAAAGCAACCACAAAAAAGATCTCCACGTAATCGTTTTTGGAGAAATGTCGGAATCATCACAGTTTCCGGCTTGATTGGAGGAGTCATTGGTTTTTTGACAGGCATGTTCGGATCCGAAAAACCCCTTGAAATCCAATCCTTCTTTAGTATAGAAGTACTCCTTTTGGGCTCAATACTTTTGTTTCTTATCGTGTTTATGGTCACGATAGCCTTACTAATAAGCGCGAGAAAAGTCCATCAAAAAATGCTCCAGATAGAAGACGAAGAGGAAGCCTATCACTATGACATCCAGAATAAAAAACTGTTTGGGTTAGCGACCATTTTTAAAGGAGTCATGATCTTGCCATACTTTTTAGTCATCATCTTTTATAGTCAATGGGTGTATATGGATAGACCTTCCACAGGGCACTTAGCTTTTATCTTTGGAACTTTTACCATGCTCTATCTTTTTCTTGTCTTGATTGTCCTATTTTTCTTATCAGATATCTTCTTTCGCAAGACCTTCCATCTGCTTTATGGAAAACCAATTCCCCGCAATGTCAATACCAAGGAAGTGCGTGAATTTATGATGAGTATGATGGATGAGGCAGAAAAACAGATAAGCTACGAGGAAAATTTCGAAGTGGTGG
This sequence comes from Streptococcus sp. ACS2, assembly GCF_000525585.1. Taxonomy (NCBI): domain Bacteria; kingdom Bacillati; phylum Bacillota; class Bacilli; order Lactobacillales; family Streptococcaceae; genus Streptococcus; species Streptococcus sp. ACS2. The sequence goes on along the minus strand of NZ_JALT01000038.1, from coordinate 174,646 downwards.
TTAAGTTAAGTAATTATATCTTACCTATCATGCTAATTGGAATTTTAATCATTGGGATTGCCTTCCAGACGGATATCCTCTTGGCTTTGAGTGTTGTATCCATCATCTATATTTATATCCTTATTTCACAATACAAGATTACCAAACGTTATTATAAAGAATAAATGTATCATCCATGTTAGAAATCTGTAAAAGCTTTTGGAAGTGATAAAGAGCTCTTTTTATTGAAAATCTTATCTTCCATTTCTTTATATACAATCAATGGGAGTGTTATCAGTCTTGAATCTTAGGGATTCTGAGAGACTATCAAAGGTGACCTAGCTATCGTAAATCATCCAAGCCCTCAGTTGATGCTGAGGGCCTTTTAATTCTCAATTGATTTTTGAAACCCTTTTCACTACAATAGAGATACAGAAAAGGAGGCAGTGATGAAGTATATTGATTTTGCTGAAAATGAGCGTTTATCAACGATAGTCCTTGGAATGATGCGGATTAGCGAATTGAGTGAAGACGAGGTGGAGGCCTTGGTGGAGGCAGCCTTGTCGATTGGAATCAACACCTTTGATCTGGCGGATATTTATGGAAATGGACAGTGTGAGGTCCTGCTGGGCAAGGTTCTCAAGCGTCGTCCGAATCTTCGGGACCAGATGTGGATCCAGTCCAAGTGTGGGATTCGCAAAGATGGCTTTACCTATTTTGATTTTTCCAAAGATTATATTTTGGATTCCGTTGATGGCATCCTCGAGCGTCTGCAGATTGAGCGTTTAGATAGTCTTCTCCTTCACCGACCGGATGCCCTCATGGAACCTGAAGAAGTGGCAGAAGCCTTTAATCACTTGGAGCAAGCTGGCAAGGTCCGTCATTTTGGGGTATCCAATCAAAATCCTATGATGATGGAATTGCTCAAAACCGCAGTCAAACAACCTCTCAAGGTCAACCAGTTGCAGTTGAGTGCTGCCTTTACACCGAGCTTTGAAGCTGGTTTTCATGTCAATATGGAAGGGTCAAAAGCAGCTGTGAGAGATGGCAGTGTCTTTGAGTATTGTCGCTTAAACGATACGGTAATTCAGGCCTGGTCTGTCCTCCAGCATGGCTATTTCAAGGGGAATTTTGTCGGCAAGGAAGAGTTTGCAGCCCTCAATCACGTCCTTACTGACTTGGCGAAAAAATACCAGGTCACACCGACAGCTATCGCCCTTGCCTGGGTCCTCCGCTATCCTGGTAAGATGCAGGCGGTCATCGGAACGACCAAACCCCAGCATGTCCTTGAAGCAGGAAAAGCAGCAGAAGTTACCCTAACACGCAAGGAATGGTACCAAATCTACCTGGCGGCGGGAAATGATTTGCCTTAGAATCTTGTTAGTAAACCAGATTCCACTCTTATCGGTAGTCTGGTTTTTTGTTTTGTGGTCTTCAGTTTTTTCTTGACAAGCCTTTCCTCTTTATGATATCTTTTAGGCAACATATGTTGCGCAACGAATGTTGCGTGAAAGGAGTCTTATGCCACCCAAGGTTAAATTTAGTAAAGAGACTATCATTGGGACAGCTTTACAATTGGTACGCGAACAGGGCATGTCTAGTTTGACAGCTAGAGCATTAGCGGAGAAACTGGGAGCTACACCAAGAGTCATTTTTGGGCAATTTGCTAATATGGCTGAGTTACAAGCAGAGGTTATTGTTGCTGCAGAGATGGTAGTGGTGGAGTATATTCGCAAGGCTTTAGAAGATGAGAAGCCTTTTCGATCTGTCGGGGTTGCTTATATCCTTTTCGCCTCAAAAGAGCCCCAACTCTTTCAATTGCTTTTCCAAAATCCTAGCAAAGATCCGATTCGTCGTTTTCAAGATTTTCTTCCCATGAAGGATTATAGTTACCAATTGGTTCTTGATTCGATTGTTGCAGACTACCCTTTGACTGTAGAGGAGGCTGGTCGCTTGTACCAGCATCTATTTATCTACTCACACGGGATGGCCTCTATGGTTGCTTCTGGTATTTACCAGTTCAGCATGGAAGAAGTGATTGGATTACTGACAGAGGTTTGTCAATCTCTCATCAAAGAAATGGTAGGAAAGAAATGATTCAACTAGAAAATGTGCACAAAAGCTATGGCCAAACCAAGGTTTTAAAAGGGATTGATTTGCAAATTCAAGACCAGGATGATGTGGTTATACTAGGTCCTTCTGGATCAGGGAAATCGACTCTCCTAAACGTGTTATCAGGCTTAGAAAAGGTAGACGAAGGGCATATCCTCATTCAAGGACAAGATTTATCACATCTCACGGATGCTCAATTGACGGCTTTTAGACGTGAGAAGATTGCCTTTATTTTCCAGCAGTATTATCTATTGCCGAATCTAACGGTCAGACAGAATGTAAAGATGGGAGCTGATTTGGCAAACAATCATGATTTTTTGCAGATCATCGAGGATTTGGGGCTTGGCGATAAGCTGGACAAGTATCCGAGTGAATTGTCTGGTGGGGAACAGCAGAGAGTCTCCATTGCTCGGGCCTTGGCTAAAAAGCCAGAGATTCTCTTCTTAGATGAGCCAACGGGAGCCCTCGATGAAGAAACAGGGCGCAAGATTCTGGACTATATCTGGAAATTGAAGGAAAAGCTAGGCTTTACCTTGATCATGGTGACGCACAACCAAAATATTGCGGATATGGCTAGAGCCATCATTCGTGTCAATAGTGGCAAGATTACCGAAGTTGTGACCAATGATCAGCCTCAGACTGCCTATGAGATTGGATGGTAAGCCATGTTTTCAGTAAAAGATATTCGAAAATTAGTTGTCGTTAGTATCATTGGGGCTTGTGCGGTCTTTGTAGCCAATCTCTTCTTGAATTTTTACTTGGACATCGAGCAGTTGGAGATTTCGAAAACCAATCCCATCATTCAGACCTACTATGATGCCCAGGTTTCGCTTTCCTGGATGGTGGCCATGGTCAGTGGAGTCGTCTTGTCCTTGACGTCGGTCCTTCTCATGTGTTTTTATATCAAACAATTTGTCGACGACCACAAGGAACAATTAGGAATTTTAAAGGCTTTGGGCTATAGCAATGGCCAGTTGGCTAAACGATTTTGGGCCTTTGGACTCAGTTTTGGAGCTGGAGCGCTTCTTGGCTATTTTGCTTCATTTCTCATGATGGGACATTTTTATGACTTCCGTAATGAGAAGGGGATTTTGCCAGAAATCACCATTCATTTTCACTGGCAGCTCTTGCTTGCTTTGGTGATCCTGCCAACGACCTTCTTTATGGTTCTCGCGATTGGGTATGCTAGAAGACAACTACAAACACCGGCTCTTCGCTTATTGAAAAAGTCTCCAAGTCCGATCAAGGTCAAAAGGAGAAAGAGGGCTCCCAAGAAAGATAAATCCTTCCTAAAAGAGCTGTCCTCGTCACTGATATGGGGGAGAAAATCTATCTTGTTTTTTGTAGTCTTTGGCTCCATGTGTTTTGCGGCCATGGTTCAATTGTCCTTTGGCCTCAGGGATTACACAGATGATATCATCCAAACCATGATGATCATGATTGGCTTGATCCTTTCTTTCTCGATTCTCTTTTTGTCATTGGGGATTGTCGTCTCAGAAAGTCGTGAAACCTTGGCCCTCATGAAGGCATTTGGCTACACCAATCGTGAATGCCAAGGTCATATTCTCGCTCCCTATCGTTTTTGGGCTTATCTAGGATTTGTTCTTGGGACGGTTTATCAATACGGTATCATGGAAATCTTGATTGGTGTAATCAAAGATACAGTTCCTGAAAAGATTGAGCATAGCTTTGATTGGAATGTTTGCTTCTGGACCTTGCTTGGCTTTGCTGTGGTTTATGAAAGCCTGTTTTATCTATCCAACAGAAAACTCCAAAAGCAAACTATCAAAGAAGTACTCTTAGCTGAATGATTTATGACAGTAATCCTTAATATCAGTGCTTTTTGATGAGAAAAAATAGAAGATTCATTGACTTTAGACCTCTTAAAGAGGTCTTTTTCTCTGATGAAAACGCTACATAAGAGACTAAATGCACTATCACAATCTTGTGATAGTTTACATCTTCTTAACATTGTCCCGAAATTCTTGCATTCTCTATTGTTAAAGCGTAAGATAGACACTGTTTTAATTTTAGTGCATTAAAACATGTCTTGAAATATTTCTAGATGTACAAGGCAAACAGATTTTTATGAAAGAGGAGTCTCGAATGTCAGATAAACAAATGAAAACCCTTGGTTGGGTAGCGACTTTCATGTCAGTTATGATGTATGTATCATACGTACCACAAATCATGGACAATTTGTCTGGTCATAAAGGAAACTTTATCCAACCATTGGTAGCTGCAATCAACTGTAGCCTTTGGGTTTACTATGGTCTCTTTAAAAAAGAACGTGACCTTCCCCTTGCTGCGGCCAATGCACCAGGTATTATCTTTGGTTTAATTACAGCATTGACAGCTTTGTTCTAAAATAAAGCAAAATTTCTTTATATACTATTTTTCTTAACGCAGAAAACGAGAGCAGAACTAGCGACAGTCAGTGTTTGTCGTTCTAGTTTTACTCTCGTTTTTTGTTTTTAGTTATTAAGAAGAGTATTGATAGCTTCTTCCAATTTCAGTGGATCAGTTTTGGAAGAAAAGCGTTCGACGACTTTACCTTCACGGTTAATCAAAAACTTAGCAAAATTCCACTCAATTCTTGCCCCAAGTGGCCCAGATTTTTCTTTTTTTAGCCAATCAAAAAGTGGCTCAGCTTCCTTACCATTGACCTTGATTTTGGCAAATCGAGGGAAGGTTGTCTGGTAATTGAGGGTGCAGAAAGTATTGATTTCCTCAGCACTACCTGGTGCCTGACCCATAAACTGATTACAAGGAAAATCAAGAATCTCGAATCCTTGGTCTTTGTATTTGTCATAAAGTTCCTGCAAGCCCTGATATTGTGGCGTCAAACCACATCCTGTTGCTGTATTGACGATTAAGACGACCTTGCCCTTATAGTCTTTGAGAGACACGGGTTGGTCAGCTTGATCTGAAACTGTAAAATCGTATAAGGATGTCATAGAAAATCTCCTTTTATTTGTTTGAGACTATTATAGCAAAAATAGAGACATAAGAAATGTACTCTTACAGTAGAGCTTTTAGCATTTCCCCACCAAAAAAACCAAGACTTTCGTCTCGGTTTCAGGTTTCATCTCATCTTAAGACACCACATGTCCATCTTTATCGAAGGTATAGAGTTTACCGTCGATGAGGACAGAGCGGTTAGTGTATCTTTCACCTGTTTTAGGGTCGAAATAGTAGGTGTAATTATCAACTGTGACAAAGCGTCCTAGGACTTGTTTGCCTTCAGCGTCGAAGTAGAGGACCTTGCCGTCAACTTCTTGGAAGCCGGTCACTTTCTCACCTTTATCATTGTAATAATAGTTGTCGCCCTTATCGTAGACGATACGATTGCGGTAGGCAGGTTCACCCTTGCGGTCAGTAACTACGCCATTGTCATCAGCGTTATAGGCTCTGTCCCCGATGACAAAACGTCCTGTTTCAAGGTTTCCGCTATCTCGGAAGTAGTAGTCCTTGCCGTTGATGGTTTGCCAACCTGTCAGAGCAGCTCCGTCATTGCCATAGTAGCGTGTTGGGTAGTATGGAAAACGTGGAGAACCTTCGTAGTTGTATGATTTTGAAAAGGCGTTGCGTGTCATGATACCAGTCAGTTGGTCAAATTGGTAAATATTATTGTTGATTGCGACCTCAGTACCTTTAGCTTGGTGGCCATCGTCATAGAAATAGTAACTAACGCCATCAAAGGTCTTCAAGCCAGTGACCTTTTGGCCATTTTCATAGAGATAACTTGTGCCGCTAGGATCTGTCTGCAATTGGTCAAAGTGGATGGCTTTTTCTTTTGTCTCGTCAATACCCTTGGCATCAAAATTAAAGGTTACACCACGATAGGTAAGGGCCTTGTTAGTTGTTGCAATGGCAACGTTTGTGGTCACTTTTTGACCATTTGGTGCTGTGAAGGTCATAGGTGTTGAGTCGAAATGGTAGAGGTGTCCATGAAGAATATCCCATTCATCAAAAGTTGACCATTGTGATTGGCGGACGTTACTATATTTAGATCCAATAATCTTACCATCATATTGATAAGGACCTTCTTTGATTTTACCATCAGCATCTGTGATATAGACGCCTTTAAGTTCATAATCATTTTCACCAGTACGCTTGAATTCAGGATAGAGACCGTTTGTCAAGAGTTTTCCATCTGGGCTAAAGAGCTGAGAGTTGACGACTCCTGTGTAGAGACTTCCTTTAAAGGCATCATTATCAGAATAGTCGCTACCATAGTAACGGTTGCCATCAACTTCAAACCAACCTGTCTTGAAGGCACCATCACTTCCTGCGTAGTAGATAGTTTCAGAGAAGACACCGTAATGGTCAGTGGATGTATCATGATAAAAGGCGTTGCGAAGAACAGCACCAGTTTCGCTGTTAGCGAAATACTGGTTATCACCTAGGGTAAAGAAAGCACCTCGGACTTGTTGGCCCTTATCGTTAAAGTAGTAGAGGTCCTTGTTAATGGTTTGGAAACCAGTGACCTTTTTACCATTAGCATCATAGTAGTACCATTCTTGATCGCTACCTTGAACAAATTGGTTTCGATTTGAGGTTTGAGCAGTTTTAAGAGTCGCCACACCATTGCTATCAAAGTTATAGACCGTACCGTTTAAGGTAAGTGAGCGATTAACCCACTTGTCACCTGTATTTGGATCGAAGTAGTAGGTTTTGCCGTCAATGGTAACCAGTTGTCCCTTGGCTTGGACACCATATTCGTGGAAATAAAGGTTCTGACCGTTAATGGTTTGGAAACCAGACACGGCTTTACCATCAGATCCGAAGTAGTACCAAGAGTTATCTCTATTAACGAATTGGTTAGTTACTGGATTTCCATTATCTTTATCTAGATAGTAGATATCGTTATCGTAGTAAAGGAAGTCCCCTTTGACTTGTTGTCCACTATTATTGAAGTAGTGAAGGTTGCCGTCCACCGTTTGAAAACCGTGAAGCGCTTTACCATCTTTACCAAAGTAATACCAATTCCCTTTATCATCAGAAACATAACGATTGGTTACCATAATACCAGTCTTAGGATCAAAGTAATACTGTTGTCCGTTTAGGTTTTGAACGCTTGTCTTATAGTCGGATTGGCTACGGTCTAGGAATTCGGTTTGGAAACCAAATGGGGCTGAGAAGCCTTTAGTTGCCTTGTAATTGTCGAAGTAGTACCAGTTACCCGATTTATCTGAGACAAAGACAGAATCAGGTTGATTACCAGTAGCATCAAAGTAGTAAAGATTACCATTCTCGGTAACAAAGTCATCTTTTACCATCTTGCCATCTTTATCGAAGTAGTAGTAACCAAAGTATTTATGGTTTGCATAATCAAGATATTGGCGACCTGTCACACGACGTCCATTGTCTTTATCGAAATAGTAGCTATCACCATTAATAGTAACGATTTCGTTTTTAGCTTGTCGACCGTCTTCGTGGAAGTAGAGGTTAAATGTATCAATGGTCTGAGCACCAGTGACGGGTTTGCCATCTTTGCCGAGGTAATACCAGTTGTGGTTATTATCTTCGATAAACTGGTTGCGTTTGTTCGTTTCAGGGAAAACTGCTGTCAAACGACCTTGGGCATCAGCATTGTAGGCTTGACCATCGATGTTGATAGAGGTATTGGTTACCTTACGTCCATTGGCTTTGTCATAGTAGAAAGATTGTCCATTTTCAGTGATAATCTCACCTTTGGCTTGCTTTCCATCCTCGTGGAAATAAAGGTCGAAATGGTCAACGTTTTGGGCACCTGTCAGATTTTTCCCGTCTTTAAGGTAGTACCAGTTGCCTTCAGCATCACTCTTGAATTGACCGTCAGAAACGACAGTAGTTTCAACAGATTCTGGCGCTTGACTGTTTACTTCAGTGACTGTGCTAGCTGTTTCTGAAGTTGCAGTTCTCGTTTCGCCACTAGCCAAATTGTAAGTGCTACTTGCTTGATCTTCTTTAAGGACTGGCTGCTTTTCCGTTGTAACAGTAGCAGTTGTATCAGCTGCATTATTGGTTGCGACTTGATCAGCTTTTGTCGTAGCTACAGTTGTTTCTGTGACGACAAAATCAGGATTTTGGCTGACGCTCTCAGGTGTGCTTGCTGAGGTGACTTGATTCGCAGCTTGTTCGTCGGCAGAGACACCAACCCCAATCAATGAGGCACCAAGTGCCAAACCAGATACGGCAATGGTAACCCATTGTTTTTTCACTTTATGAAGTTTAAAATGAACTTTATTTTCCATAAAAGTTCCCCTTTTCCTTTTTAATGACCCCATTCTAACATCTTTCATTAGAAGAATCAAACGCATTCATAATATTTTCATATTTTTTCTAAAAATTGAAAATTCTTTCGAGATAAGGATTTTAGAAACAAAAATGAATGCTAAAGAACCACTTTAGCAAGTTTCTTTTGATAGAGATGTATGTAAAATTAAAAAGCAACCACTGGGAGTCCCCATTTTTGACATAGCATTCAACAATAAAAGTATAAAAATACAGAAAGGGGCCCTTTTAGGCCTAGAAATATGGTATAATAGTTCGGTATTTCGCACAAAATGGAGTATAAAAATGAGTATTTTTCGTAAAAAGGATGTCGGTCTCGCTCAGACTGAGATGAAACGACATCTGACCCTTAGGGATGTAGTCCTTCTGGGAATCGGTGCCATGGTTGGGACAGGAATCTTTACGATTACTGGTACCGCGGCATCGACTCTAGCTGGTCCTGCCCTGATTATTTCGGTCTTGATTTCAGCCGTGTGTGTTGGGATGTCAGCTATTTTCTTTGCTGAGTTTGCCTCACGTTACCCATCGGCTGGTGGTGTTTATGGTTATCTCTATGCTGTCTGGGGGGAGTATCCTGCTTGGATGGGTGGCTGGTTGACCATGATTGTCTTTATGAATGCCGTATCCAGTGTTGCCTCTGGTTGGGGTGCCTACCTCAAGGGGCTACTGGCTAGCTTTGGTCTTAAGTTACCTCAAGCTATCAGTGGACCTTTCAATCCCAGTCAAGGCACTTACATAGATCTCTTGCCAGTCTTGGTCTTGGTCTTGGTGACAGCTCTTCTTCTCATGAATTCTAAACAGGCTTTACGTTTGAACTCCCTCTTGGTAGTACTCAAATTTTCAGCCTTAGCAGTCTTTATTTTAGTGGGCCTCTTCCATTTGAATCCTAGCAACTGGGCAGATTTTGCACCATTTGGCTTTGGTCAGATTTACGGAGGAAAAACTGGGATTATGGCAGGTGCCTCTCTTATGTTCTTTGGATTCCTTGGTTTCGAGTCTATCTCTATGACGGTAGACGAGATTAAAGAGCCGCAAAAGAACGTTCCTCGAGGTATCGTTCTTGCCTTGATTATCGTGGCTTCACTCTATGCAGTGGTTTCGCTGGTCTTGACTGGAGTGGTTCACTATACCAAGTTGAATGTTGATGATGCAGTAGCTTATGCTCTTCGCTATATCGGTATTTCTTGGGCCGCCAACTACGTCTCTGTGGTTGCAATTATGACCTTGATTACGGTATGTATCTCAATGGCCTATGCCCTTAGCCGTATGGTTTATAGCCTGGCGCGTGATGGTTTCCTTCCTCAAACCTTCCAAAAGGTTTCAAAGACTAATAAGGTTCCACATCATGCGACGCTTTTGACAGGCGTTTTGTCAGCTATCTCAGCAGGTATCTTCTCTTTGGCCAATATGGCATCCTTGGTTAACATTGCGACCTTGGCTTACTTGGTCCTCTTGGCTATTGCCCTCATTATTCTTCGTAAGGACAAGGGATTGCCACAGAAGGATGAGTTTAAGGTTCCATTTGTTCCTGTCTTGCCTATTATTTCAATTATCGTCTGCCTCTCGTTTATGAGTCAGTACAGTTGGCAGACATGGTTAGCCTTTGGTTTGGCAGTGCTAATCGGTTCAGTTATCTATGCCTTTTACGGTTACAAACATTCTAAGTATTAAGATGAAAATGATAGTGCCATCTGGCCTATCATTTTTTGATATAATGGAAGGAAAGTAAAAGCAGGAGTAGATTGATGAAATCAGACCAGATGTGGCAAGCCTATAAGATTTTAAATCAGACAATCGGAGATAAGATTGATGCCTGGGCCTTTGGCGTGGAAGCAGATTATTTGGCAGAGCTCGTATTGATGGGGCAAAAGACAGCAATCAGTTCAGCTTTTGACTTGTATGCAGTGGGGAATGAACCATTGCCCAAGGAAAATGAACTGAGCGTCATTCTTGATAGTAAGGAGAATGCTATTTGTATTATTGAAACGACGAAAGTTGAGGTCATCCCATTTAAAGAGGTTTCTGAAAACCATGCCTACAAGGAAGGTGAAGGAGATCGAACCCTAGCTTACTGGCAAAAGCTTCATGAAAACCTCTTTAGCAAATGGTTGCATGAGGTTGGACTACATTTTAGTCAGGACAGTCTAGTTGTGTTGGAAGAATTTAGAGTTGTTTATCCTATAGATTGAAAGTTCCCATAGTTTTGGGGATTTTTTTTACTTTAAGGAAAGATTAACCTTTCTTTAAGTCTTGTCTTAGGTTTCTTGTGTTTAATAGAGGCATCTCAAAAGTAAGAAAGAGGTCTAACATATGACATACAAAGATACGAAACAAACACAAGAACGTTACGCCATTAAAAAATCATCAAAATGGAAAACAGCGGGTTCAGTCCTAGTAGCTAGCTTAATTTTTGGTAGCTCAGTCGTCCTAAATGACAGCAAGGTTTCAGCTGACGAGGCAAACACCGAATCAACACTCTCAACCGTTACGACAGGCGAAACCACTGCGGATTTAATTGAAGAAAGTACACTGACCGACAATACATCAGCTACTACTGAAACAAGCACAGAATCGGCTACAAGTACTTCAACTGCGGCTTCAACTTCAGACACTGATTCGTCAACAATAAGTACAACAAGTACGACAGAGGACACGATTGCTACATCAACAAGCAGTGAAACATCTAATCATTCAAGCACATCCTCAACTTCAGAAGCAAGTTCTTCAGAAACGGCTGAGAGCACAACTAGTGAAACGTCAGCATCTGAAACGAACAATGCAGATGAAAACACTAGCACTAATACAAGCTCAAGCACCACTGAAACCACTGCTTCCGAAACAGCTTCAGTTTTAACTAACAGTGCCTCAGACGCAGCTACTGAAACAACAACTGAGTCTAGCAGTACTGATTCAGATAGTTCAACAACTACAATTACTTTCAATGGGACAACTGCTGTGACTAGTGATAGTACAGCGGTAACGATTGAGGGAACAACAATTACAATCAACCAATCTGGTACCTACACACTTTCCGGTAATGGTTCAAGTTATACAATCATCGTAGCTGGTAGTGTGACTGATCCGGTTACTATCTACTTGGATGGTGTGACTTTAACCGATTCATCAATCACTTCAAATTCTTCTGCGGAGCTGACAGTGAATGTTCTTTCAGATAGTTCCATTTCATCAACCTCTGATAACGCAATTGAAGCGACTGGGGCTTTGACGATCACAAGTGGTACTGGAAGTACTCTGACCCTTTCAAGTACTGAAAAGCATGCCATCAAGGCTGACAGTGTAACGATTGACTCTGTAACACTTGATTTGACTTCTGAGGCCAAGGATGGCATCAATGCAACGACAGCTGTAACCATTAAAAATGCAACAGTCAATATTACGGCAACAGATGACGGTATCCAAGTTGAAGACGAAACTGATGTTAATAGTGGAGATTTGACGATTACCGACTCAACGGTAACCATTAATGCAACTGATAAAGGTATCACGGTTACAGATGAATTGACTATTGAAGGTGATTCAACTGTAACAGTAGTTGCAGGCGATGAAGGTCTTGAAGGACGTTACATCAACTTGACAGGTGGAACAATCAATATTACCGCTGGTGATGACGGTATTAATGCTACCGAATGGACGACCAAGGACAGCGCTGATACTTCAAGCTTAACCAATTCGACTTCTGACTTGGAAAATGAAGTGGGCATCAATATTGACGGTGCAACGGTAACTATCTTGGCAGATGGTGATGGTATCGACAGTAACGGTAATGTGATTGTTAAAAGTGGTTCTCTCTACGTCGCTCAGACAAGTGCAGATAATGCTGCTATCGACTACGATGGAACAGGTATTATTTCTGGCGGTACCGTTTGGGCCATAGGTAACCAAGGAATGGCTCAGGCCTTTACAACGGGTTCAAGCCAGTCTTATATCATGGCCAACATCTCTGGTAGTGCTGGAGATACCATCACAGTTACAGATAGTTCTGGAAATGTTGTAGCGACCACGACAGCAACAACTTCATTTGGAAATGTGGTCTTTAGTACCGAGAGTCTAACTTCGGGTGAAACCTATACCATTACGACATCAAGTGGTGCTAGTGTGACTGCAACAGCTACTGAAGAAGGCACAAACAATGGTCCTGGTGCTGGTGGCATGAGTGGGTTCCCAGGCGGTGGCTTTGGAAATGGCTTAGTGCCTGATAACTTTGGAGGCTACGGTGGACCGACTAGCTATGGCGGAAGCTCTATCAATACCGGAAGCGTTAACACAGCATGGGGCCAATCTGCTTCGACAAGTTCTGAGAATACAACTAGCACAAGTAGTACAAGTTCAACAAGCCAGACGGCTAATACTGGACGTCCAACCCCACCAAACTTTGCTAGTCAAACAAGTAGCTCAAACTCTATAAATATGAGCCCTACGACAAGTAACAGTGGTAATCAACCAGCTACCAATGCTCCAGCAATGACAGCGACAAACACAGCTTTATCAAATCAAAATACGCCAACATCAAATCCTTCAAGCTCTGAAGGAGCATCGCTTAAATCAAATACCTCTCTTGCTAACCAGCCTACAAAAGAGCAATCGACACAAACAATGACTAATGCGACAAGCAGTGCCCAACAACAAGCTCAAGAGACTGCTGAGAAATTGAATAAGATTCTTACTCAAAATCAAACTTCTGAAGCAGCAAAAGGTCAGACAAGAGAAGTTTCAAGTCAAAAGGAAAATGTAAGCTCAGTCGTACAAACTAATCTTGCTCAGAAACAAAATACCCAAACAAGCTCTAAGGCTAATCAGTCATCTAAAAGTTCACAAAGCAATCAAACAAGTAAATCAAGTCTACCAAATACTGGTGATGTGAGCAGTTTGGGACTAGGTGCATTAGGGGCTGTACTTATGACAACATCATTTGCAATTAAAGGAAGCAAGCATTCTCGTAAGTAATTCTAGTTAAGAACATAAAGAAAAACAGAAGCCCTCTTCAAAAAAGGAAAAGAGCTTCTGTTTATTTATTATTATTTTTTAGAAAAAGCATTTTTAAGGCCTTCAACAGCACCTTCAACGCCTTCTTTAACATCTTCGATACCGTCTTTTGCTTTTGCTACCACTTTTTCAACAGCACCTTCGACTTCAGTCTTTTTGTCGCCAGTCAGTTTACCAGCACCCTCTTTAAGAGCGCCTTTAGCTTGATTCAATTTATCTTCGATTCCCATAGTAGAACCTCCTTTTTATGATGAGACCATTGTAGACAATATTAAACGGTAATGCAAGTGATTTGTTTAATAAGTAACGACATTAATGTTTCCTTTATCGTATTCAGCAATAAAGATATCCGAAACGTTTTCATATCCTAATTTTTGAAGCTCTTCATTTAACCAATCTTCCGTTTTACCAATAGTATCAAGAATTTCTGTTTGAATGACCCCATCAGTAATGATTGGATATTTTGGATTTTCATCGCCAGAACGGACCACAATCAATTGGCCGTTCTGTTCAATAACTGCACGTTTAACCTCTTTGAGTTGAAAAATTCCTTGAGAACGTAATTTTAAAGCGACATCAGAAGCTGAAAGTCCTATAGAGCGACAAGCTTCAGGATCTAGTTGACCCTGTTTGATGATGACAGTTGGTTTACCGTCAATCAAATGTTTGATGAAGCGAATATTGGTGATGAGCCATTTAAGAAGTAAGATCAAAATAGTCCAAATAATCAGGATAACAATGTACTGAAGGATGGAAACGGTACTACTATAAATTGTACCACCGATGATTCCACCAAGAACAAAGTTCTGTACTTGGTCAGCAGCTGAGCTAGGTGCTAGGTTTCCTTTACCTGTTAAATTGATAACAAAGACGAGTGAAATAAGCCCCAAAGCTAGTTTAATTGCAACAGCAAGATAAAAAGATGTCATTTTTTAACCTCCACGAGTTCAACATCAGACTTGTAAAGTTTTATTTGTTCTAGCAAGTAGCTGTCAGGTTCTGAACCTGAGATGGCACGATAGTATTTGTTTCCAACTTTGAGGATAGCACCATCTGTAGTAGTAGAAGTATTGACATAAACTTTACTCTTATCAACGTCGAGATTTTTAGACACAATCTCGATAAAGTGAAGAGATGCTCTAAATTGGTCATTGTTTGATTGATTGCTTTGGAAATTACTGATAGCAATTAGAACCACGGCAACTAAGGTTAAAATAGAAATAATAGAGAGTTCACGAAACTTAGTATCATGGCGTTCTTTGAAGGCCTTAAAAGCAAATACGCCGGTCACTAAAATAAGTCCTGCAGTAATGGCAACCATAACCCAGTTTTGTTGGCTAATCTGACTTAGCACATAGTCGTAGGAATAGAATTTCATTGAGAGATTTCCTTTCATAATATCTCTAGTATTATTATTATAGGTTAAAAAGTCTTTAAATTCAATCAGTCTATCCGAAAAATGAAGGAATGAGTAGGATTCTTAAAGGAAATTTGCTATTGAAATGACTTGCAGCCATTAAGCCAAAATCTTGTGATTTCTTTAAGGACTTTGTTGATATTTTCACAAATTATGCTTATAATTGAGGTAATCAACAATCAGAACTTGCCTAAATTTTTCGAGAATCAGAAGTCTGGTAACTTAAAGAGATTGGTTATTTTATGTAAGACTTCACTGTTAATCTTTAAGAGAGTCAACACCTTTTCTTGAATTCCCAAAAATGTTAAGGCCTCTCGTTCCTAGAAAAAGGAGTAATTATGTCTGAACCATTATTTTTACAATCTGTTATGCAAGAAAAAATCTGGGGTGGCACGCATTTGCGTGATGTCTTTGGCTACGACATTCCAAGCGACCATGTCGGAGAGTACTGGGCTATTTCTGCTCACCCAAATGGTGTTTCTACTATTAAGAATGGTCGTTATGCCGGTCAAACTTTAGATGTTCTTTATGCAGAGCACCGTGAGTTGTTTGGCAATCGTCAAGAACCTGTCTTCCCACTTTTGACTAAGATTTTGGATGCTAATGATTGGCTTAGTGTGCAGGTCCATCCAGATGATGCTTATGGACTTGAACATGAAGGTGAACTTGGTAAAACAGAGTGTTGGTATATCATTGCTGCTGAACCAGGTGCTGAAATTATTTATGGCCACAATGCCAAATCAAAAGAAGAACTGCGTCAGCAAATTGAAAGTAAGGATTGGGAAAATCTTTTGACTAAGGTTCCAGTTAAAGCAGGTGATTTCTTCTATGTGCCAAGTGGTACCATGCATGCTATTGGTGCAGGTATCATGGTTCTTGAAACGCAACAATCTAGTGATACGACCTACCGTGTTTATGATTTTGACCGTAAAGATGATCAAGGTAACCTGCGTGAACTCCATCTTGAAAAATCTATCGATGTCCTTAATATCGGTGAGCCAGCCAACAGTCGACCAGTCACAACAAAAGTAGATGACCTCAAATCAACGCTCTTGGTAGCAAGTGATTTCTTCGCCGTTTATAAATGGGAAATCTCAGGTAAGGCTGATTTTGAAAAGACTGCTGATTACAGTTTGTTTAGTGTACTTGACGGTCAAGGAAGCCTCTTAGTCGATGATCAAGAATACCCAATTGCAAAAGGCAGCCACTTTATTCTTCCTAGCGATGTTGAAGCATGGCAAATTAAGGGAGATCTTGAATTGATTGTTAGTCACCCATAATCAAAATATCAAACTAGACGAGATGAGGATCTTGTCTAGTTTTTTCGTACAAGGATACAGAAAATTTGCAATTTTAAAAATCTTTCCTAATACGTTTCAATAGCTTGAAGTTCCAAACTAATCATGTCATACTAAATAAGTTGACTAAAATTATAATAAACAAGTTGTGTCTATTTGGGGCATAAGATCTTGTTTGTTTTAGATTGGAGAAACTTATGTTAAAAAAAGGAGGCCTTACAGCTTTATTGTTGTTTGGTATGTTCTTTGGAGCCGGAAATCTGACCTTTCCGCCTCAGCTAGGCTTTGAATCTGGAGGTCATTTTTGGCCTGCGATTGCAGGGTTTGTCCTATCAGGTATTGGTATTGCCATCCTAACGCTGGTGATTGGGACCCTAAATCCTAAGGGGTACATTCATGAGATTTCACAAAAAATCTCGCCTAAGTTTGCCCTAGTCTATTTGGCAGTCCTTTATCTGTCTATTGGTCCTTTCTTTGCCATTCCTAGAACGGCAGCAGCAGCCTTTTCGATTGGCTTCTCTCCTTTGATTGGCAGTGGACATACCAGCCTTTGGCTCTTTGTCTTTACCGTAATCTACTTTGCTTTAGCACTTTGGATTGCCATGAACCCATCTAAAATTCTAGATAGTATTGGACGTATCTTAACACCTGTCTTTGCTATTATGATTGTTATGGTTATTGTGGCAGGAGCACTTAAATACGGTGCTCACAGTCCTCAGGTAGCTAGCCAAGCTTATCAAGCTTCTGCATTTGGTAAGGGATTCTTGGAAGGCTACAACACCTTGGATGCCTTAGCTTCTGTGGCCTTCAGTGTAGTGGCAGTAGTCACTCTCAACCAACTAGGCTTTAAATCTAAGAAAGAGTATATCTCTACCATTTGGGTCGTTGGTTTTGTAGTGACGCTTCTCTTTGGTGCTTTGTATTTGGGACTAGCCTTTTTGGGCAATCATTTCCCACTCCAAGTGGCAGGCCTACCAAAAGATGCCAATATTGGTGCTAGCGTCTTGTCACAAGCCACACAAGCTATCTTTGGACCAGCTGCTCAGATTTTCCTAGCTATCATGGTGACAGTGACTTGTTTCACAACAACTGCAGGACTTATCGTTGCGACAGGAGAATTCTTCCACAAGGCATTTCCGAAAGTATCCTACAAGGCTTACGCCATTCTCTTTACCTTGATTGGGTTTGCGATTGCCAACTTGGGACTTAACAATATCATTGCTTTCTCAGTGCCAGTGCTTTTGATTCTCTACCCAATCACGATTACGATTGTCATGATTGTGATTGCCAACAAGTTCGTGGCCTTGTCTAAACCTGGTATGCAGGTTACAGTTGCGGTAGTAACGCTGATTGCCTTGCTTAGCGTGCTTGGCAGCCAGTTCAAGCTTGCAGGACTAAATGCCCTTATTAACTTCCTACCATTGTCAGGAGCATCATTGCCATGGTTGATACCAGCCATCTTGTGTATTCTCTTGTCTCTCGTCTTACCAGATAAGATTAAGAGCGAAAGCTTCGAAATGGAATAAACATAAAATCCTATCACAATGTGATGGGATTTTTTCTCCCTCAAGTCACTATAAGTGCGAAATCTTCTCAAAAGCG
The DNA here is from genome assembly GCF_000525585.1 of Streptococcus sp. ACS2. Classification (NCBI taxonomy): domain Bacteria; kingdom Bacillati; phylum Bacillota; class Bacilli; order Lactobacillales; family Streptococcaceae; genus Streptococcus; species Streptococcus sp. ACS2. The sequence goes on along the minus strand of NZ_JALT01000038.1, from coordinate 156,955 downwards.
TTACACTTAAGGCGTGGAGATGAAAGTATCTATTGAAGGGAGTGTTAAAAATGTCAAATCTAAATAATCATATGATTTATCTTGCTGGTGGCTGTTTCTGGGGTGTTGAGGAGTATTTTTCACGTGTGCCTGGTGTGCTTGATGCGGTTTCGGGTTATGCCAATGGCCGTAGCGAGACGACTCGCTATGAGCTTATCGGTCAGACGGGTCACGCTGAAACGGTTCAGGTGACCTATGATGCTAGCAAGGTGTCCTTGCGTGAGATTTTGCTACATTACTTCCGTATCATCAATCCTCTGAGTAAAAACAAACAGGGCAATGATGTGGGTAGCCAGTACCGTACGGGTGTTTACTACACGGATGTAAATGATTTATCGACTATCGAGCAAGTTTTCCAAGAAATGACTGAGCAATACGGTCAGCCTTTGGCGGTTGAATTGTTTCCACTTCAGCACTTTATTCCTGCTGAAGATTATCATCAAGATTATCTCAAGAAAAATCCTAATGGTTACTGTCATATCAATGTCAATCAGGCAGCTAGTCCTGTTATTGATGCTAGTGCTTATCACAAGCCAAATCGGGAGGAACTTAAGGAAAGTTTGAGTCCAGAAGCCTACGCTGTGACTCAGGAGAATGGAACAGAACGGGCCTTTACGAGTCCGCTTTGGAATCAGTTTGAGCCTGGGATTTATGTTGATGTGGCGACTGGTGAGCCACTCTTTTCATCAAAGGACAAGTTTGATTCAGCCTGTGGCTGGCCAAGTTTCTCTAGACCCATTAGTCCTGAGGTAGCCAACTACAAGGAAGATCATTCTCACCATATGGATCGTATTGAGGTTCGTAGTCGTGTGGGCGACTCCCATCTAGGTCATGTCTTCCCAGATGGGCCAAGTGATAGAGGTGGTTTACGCTACTGTATCAATGGTGTAGCAACGCGATTTGTTCCTAAAGCTGACATGGCAAAAGAGGGCTATGCTTACTTGCTTGATCAAGTGGATTGATTAGGTATTCTGAAGGAATGATATTACTTACTAAAAAGAGGTTGGTTCCCCTTGGTTCTAACCTCTTTTTTCATGACAGAAGAAGATGTAAATAAGATGAAAGCCCTTTAAAGCTAACATAACATGTGATCTAACCGTTCAGGACAAAAAAGTGACCTTTCATTACATTTTTTAACAATTTAGGCAAAATTGTTTTACGTTTCAAATAAAAAAATAGTACACTATAATAGTGAGAAATCTGACAAGTGTAAATGTGTCCTTCTCCTTAGCTTTTGCTGGTTTTGGCGTCTGTAAACATTATTGTACTTTGTGTAATAATGAGTCTTCCCAACCTCCCAATATGATTTTATATGTCTTAACTTACCAAAACAAGACTAGCAAGAGAATACTAAGATATTTCCTTAAGAAGTAATGACAGCACTTGTTAGATTTTGTGATAACATTCAGATAGTCCTAAGGACTATTTTATTGTGCTAAACTTTTATAACGGAGATTATTATGGAATGGATGAATAAACTAATCATATTAATAGCCATTTGTGTCTTGTGGTTCTGGTCTTTTCTTTTACTTCCTAAAACAGGGGAGAAAGTAGTTTATCTTTATCATTTCCTAGCTCTATGTGGTTTAGTCATGATTTATGGTGCCCTAGTTGATCCAGCTGGTCTCTGTGATACTTTTTTCAATATTAAACATCTATGTTTTCATTAATGAATCCAGCTTGGTAATAGGTTAGGAAAATCTGAATATAATTAATCACTCATCAAAAGAAGCTTTCTGTGTATTGATAACAGTCTATCTGTTTTCAATATGCAGGAGTTTTTTTTCTGTATTATCGAGATTTGAGTATAGAAAAAGCAGTCTGACAAGACTGCTTCAGGGATATCACTGTTGTGATTCGTAACGTTTGACGATTCTATTTAAGCGCCATTGGTAACAGAGTCCACTGACGATAAGGCTGGCAATCAGGCCAATCCAGTAACTATAGGGACCGAGTCCAGTGACTTTTTCAAGCAGGAAGCCTACTGGGAAGGTGATGCCCCAGTAGGTTAGGACACCGAGATAAAAAGGCACCTTGGTATCCTTATAGCCACGGAGGATTCCTTGAAGCGGAGCCGCAAAGACATCTGCCACTTGGAAGAAGAGGCTATAGGTCATGAAAATGGCTGTCATTCTCAAAAATTCAGGCTCATGTCCGTAGAGTTCTGCCAAATCATAGCGCAAGAAGTAGAGGAAAATCAAGGTAAAGATAGAAAATCCAAGGGCTGTCAACCGTCCCAGCTTGCTGTAGCTCTTAACGGCATCCATGCGTTTAGCTCCAAATTCGTAAGAAATAATGATAGCCATAGCACTGGAAACACTGAGAGGAAAGGCATACATGAGGTTTGAGAAATTCATGGCTGCCTGATGACTAGCAATCACAAGGGATGGATACTTGGCCATAACTAGACCAACACCTGAGAAGATGGCGACCTCTGCAAAAACCGTTCCACCAATAGGGAGACCCAGTTTAAGTGCCTCAAGTAGAGAATTTTTATCAAGGGGTTGAACCTTTTCAATGTGGTAGGGTTTAACCTTCTTATGCTTTCTGATAACTGCGATGGAAATAAGGAGAAGGGCCCAGTAAGCCAATGAAGTTCCCAGACCTGCTCCGGCTCCCCCCAACTCTGGTAGACCAGCAATGCCATAGATAAGGAGAAAATTGAAGAAACCATTGAGAGGTAGAAGCAAAAGCATGAGGTACATGGACAGGCGCGTGAGGCCAAGCGCATCAAGGAAGGAACGAATCACGCTAAAGAGTAGAAGGGGAATAATCCCAAGACTCAAAAATCGTAGATAACCAAGGGCGACTTCTCTGACCAAAGGCTCCAGACCTAGATGATTCAAAACCAAGGGTGCCCCCAGAAAAACGAGGGCAAAGAGGATTAGTGATAGACCCAAAGCCATATAAAGAAATTGATAGAAATCAGGTGCCACTCGGTCCTTGCGACCTGCCCCTAGATGGTGTCCGATAATCGGAACCAAGGCAGAGACGATACCTGTTAAGAAGGTGAAAAAAGGACTCCATAAACTCGTTGCCATGGCTACCCCCGCCAAGTGTAGGGCATCGTATTGCCCAGTCATGGTAGTGTCCACAAAAGCTGCTGAAAAGTTGGCAAACTGATAGATCAGTATGGGCACAAAAATCTTGAAGAAAACAAGAAATCGCTCACGGAGAGAATGTGTTTCGTGCATTCTGTTTTCCTTTCTAAATTTTTCAAATTATATAATCATTGTACAACTGTTATCCAATAAAGTCTATAATTGACGGAAAGTTTGGTCCCATTCTCTCAAATTATCGTCATCTCCCATAAAAGCCAAGTAGTGGAGAATTTCTTTATGTATAGTCATTCCCATATTCTTATCGATAAATTTATAAAGGTATGCGGCTTTTAGTTCTTTAAGATAGAGTTTTTGTAACATGAAATAGTCTGGTAATTGAATAGTTTTTAGTTCGTTTATATAGTAGTCACTATCTTCTTGATTTCCGTAAAGAATGATTTGGAAAATACAACGACTGATAACTTCTAAAGTGATTCGATCTAAATTATTTCTAGGATTTTTATTGAGTATTGATAGGAATTCCTTAATGTAGATTTTTAGCGCATCTTCTGTGAAGATATCCTTTACCATATTCAGTAAATTAATATCGAGAAGTGTCCAAATATCAATCGAAAAGAAGTAGTTTTGAAGTTCTGTAGCAATATCTTGGTTAACTGAACGGTTTTGAAGTTTTGAAATCTGACAGTCAATACAAAGACTAATCAGATAATCACTATAATTGGTTTCTCCTAAAATGCGAAACTTTTCTGCGACTTGCTCCAGTGCTTCAAAGTCTAGATGATTTGAGGCTTGATTGAATTGATTAGCAAGTTTTATGTAGGTTTCGTCCACAAGATATTCTTGTCCGAAAAATTCATTATATTCGACTTTTAGATGTTTTAAAAGTTTGAAAAGAGTATCATTTGAGAGTGATGTTTTGTTATTTTCAAAGTCTGAAAGACTCGCTACAGATCCAGCTACTTGAGCGAGTCTCTGAATAGTGTATTTTCTCTGTTTTCGAATCTGTTTAAATTTTTGACCTTGTTCCATATAAAATTCCCTTATCGGATTTCCGAAATTTCAATAGTTGATACTATTAATAAACTAAAATAATAGTATCAAATTGAAGGAGGTAAAAGCAATGATTATTGAAAAAACTAAATCGGTTGCTGTGTCACTGCTTAGATTTATTAAGCTACTTCCTAAGAAGGAAATGGTACTTTATATCATTTTTGCGCTTCTTTATTCGTGTCAAGGCATTGTAATACCTATAATTATCCAGATGGCAGGTCATATAGATAGTAGTGATAGTCGGGATTTAATAGTTTTTACATTTTCGAGTATCTCTCTTTGGGTGGTTGTGTACGCTTTTATGTATATAGAGAATATTCTGCTTCGTTCTATTATTAGAGCGTTTAATGTAAGCCTATCAGAAAATATTTTAAAGAATCATGCTGCCTTTCCTAAAAACATATCCGATTCTGAGCTTTGCTCACTCTTGACACAAGATCTTGGAATTGTAGACCAGGAGTTCCTCCAATCTTTTCTTATCTCGCCAGTGTGGGGCGCCTCTGTCCTAGTATCTGTAATTTATCTGCTCAAACAAAATATTATTGTAGGTAGTCTTTTTACTGTAGGTGCCTTTCTGATGATTTTGCCTCAGTTTATATTTAAGAGAAAGTTAAAAGAGTCAGGAGAATTACTAAGTAGCTCAAAAGAGAAAAATTTAAGAGCTATTACAGACTTTGGTAAAGGGATTGAAACTATTATTTGCAACCAAGCAGAAAAAGAGAATGTAAAGCAAACTCTCATAACCCTTAGTGAGATGGAGACGACACAATTTAAGTATTATACACTTCATAATTTAGTTATGTTTTGGACAGGACCTCTGAAAGCTGTCGGCTTGATTGGACCATTTGTGATTGGTCTTGTCATGAAACAAAATTCAATTACTACACTTATTGCTATGATGTCTGCTTCAACATATCTTATTAACCCCTTACAACAGATTCTGGAGGCTATTGCAAGTATTCAATCAAGTCAAGTGATAAAAGATAAATTATTGACATTTGGAAGTGAGTCAGAAATTCCTTCAAAAGGGCTTCACATACATACTTTAGAAGAAATTCAGTTAAAAAACGTCACTAAATCTTATGATAATCAAGAGATTTTTCGAGATGTTACGGTTACTTTTTCATTGTCTCAGCATAATCTTATAGTTGGTGATAGTGGTATTGGGAAAACAACACTTTTTAGGTTAATATCAGGGCAAGATAAGGCATATAGTGGGGAAATCATTTTTAAAAGCATTGACGGAAGGGAGCTGACTCCAAATTTAGATAACATTGCAATTATTCATCAAAATCCCTATATCTTTCATACAAGTGTGCGACATAATCTAACTCTTTATCAAGATTGTTCTGACTCATTGCTCATTTCAACACTGAAAAAGGTTGGACTATGGGAGGCTTGTTGTCACCAATTAGACTATGAATTAACTGGAGATAACTTTTCAGGTGGTCAAATCATAAAACTGGAGATTGCGCGTGCTATTTTGAGAGGAAAGCAGGTTTTACTTGCGGATGAGATGATGGCTTCTTTAGATGAAGCAAGTTCAAAGGAAATAAGAAATGTCTTGAAACAGTTGCCTAATAGTATTATTGAAATTGCCCATCATTACAATCTGGAAGATTACGATGCTATTTATAGAATTGAAAATAAGTCAATCGTAAGAATTAAATAACACGAGATACTTTCAATAAAAGTTTGACAGAGTAGTTGCTTAGTCTTTTCTTTCGATTTACAAACTTGAAGATTTTAATTTCAAAGAAAACACCTAAGTCAAGCGACTCAGGTGTTCTTGTGTTATTTTTCTTTTTTGTTATGGTTCAAAATGGCATTGAGGACGATGGCAAGCAAGCTTGCAACCACGATACCGTTTGAGAAGAACATTTGGAAAGCATTTGGTAGGCTGTTGAAGAGGTTGCTGCCGTTAAGACCAACCCCTGCAGCGATTGATACTGCAGCAATCAAGAAGTTGTGTTCGTTATTGGCGAAATCAACACGCGCCAAGATTTGCATCCCTTGGATAGAAACAAAACCGAACATGACAAGCATTGCGCCACCAAGGACTGGGCTTGGGATGATTTGTGCCAAGGCACCAAACTTAGGAAGGAGTCCAAGAAGAACAAGGAAACCAGCGGCATAGTAGATTGGCAAGCGAGTCTTAATACCTGACAACTTCACAAGACCAACGTTTTGTGAAAAACCAGTGTATGGGAAGGTGTTAAAGAGTCCACCAAGGAGAACAGCCAAACCTTCAGCACGGTAACCGTTACGAAGGCGAGTGCTATCGAGTGGTTCTTTGGTAATATCAGAGAGGGCCAAGTAAACCCCAGTTGATTCAACCATAGACACAGTAGCGATAATACACATCATAATAATTGATGACAACTCAAACTTAGGTACCCCGAAGTAGAATGGCGTTGGCACGTGAACAATAGGTGCCGCAGCTACTGGTGAGAAGTCAACTAGGTGCATGCTTGCTGCGATAGCAGTACCGACAATCAAACCAATCAAGATTGAGATGGATTTGATAAATCCTTTAGTGAAAATATTAACTACAAGGATGATAAGAACGGTGATAGCAGCAAGGAAGAGGCTTTGACCGGTAGGCTTATCAGCATTATTCCCCATATTTCCGATAGCAACAGGGATGAGGGTCAAACCAATAGTTGTGATAACTGATCCTGTAACGATAGAAGGGAAGAGATTGGCTACTTTTGAAAAGACGCCAGAAACGAGGATAACATAAATCCCTGAAACGATAAGGGCACCAAACATAGCACCACTACCGTGTTTCTCACCAATCATAATAAGTGGTGCCACTGACTGGAAGGCAACCCCGAGAACAACTGGAAGACCGATACCGAAGTATTTATTAAGTTGAAGTTGGAGGAAGGTTGCTACACCACACATGAAAATGTCTGTTGAAATCAAGTAGGTTAATTCATGAGCTGAATACCCCAAGGCTCCAGCAATCATGATTGGCACCAGGATTGATCCCGAGTACATGGCAAGTAGGTGTTGCAGTCCTAGGACCGCTGCCTGCGAGTGTTTCTCTTTATTTTGCATTAGATGTCTGCCTCCTTAAATACGACCTGACCATTTTCAAAACGATCCAAACGAGCAAGTGAAACGACTGGGTAGCCAGCTTCTTCCAGAAGGGCACGACCATCTTGGAAAGATTTCTCAATAACGATACCAACCGCTTCGACGTGTGCACCAGCTTCTTCGATGATTTGAATCAAGCCTTTGGCAGCTTGGCCGTTAGCTAGGAAGTCATCAACGATGAGGACCTTATCTTCAGGAGTGAGGAACTTGCTTGCGATAGAGACAGTACTAGTCACCTGCTTAGTGAAGGAGTAGACCTCAGCCGTGAGGATCCCTTCATTCATGGTGATATTTTTAGCCTTCTTAGCAAAAATCATAGGGACATCCAAGGCCTCAGCAGCGTAGAGGGCTGGAGCAATACCAGATGCCTCGATAGTCACCACCTTGGTGATGCCTGCATCCTTGAACTTTGCAGCAAAGATCTTTCCAATCTCACGCATGAGATCAAAGTCCACTTGGTGAGTAAGGAAAGAGTCAACTTTGAGGATGTTCTCCCCAAGGACATTCCCATCTTTGAGAATGCGGTCTTCCAGTAATTTCATATTACCTCCTATAAAAAATATAACTAAAGTGTATTTTGATTTTTTCCAGATTCTATTAAGACTCTGACAAAAATCAAACCAATCGAATAACAGAAAAAGGCTTGCAAAGCAAGCCTTTAAAATCATAAAAAGACGATAAAACCTTTTGATGACTTTCTGACTTACTCATTGTTAGGTGTTACGGCACCTTGTAGAAACGTCACGCCGATTCGTGACATAAATAAGTAATGTTCTCATTATTCGATGAAGCTGTCGTTGGTTGATGATAAACCAACATCAACTCTATTATAATACTATATTTTCTTTGAAGACTCAAAGGATTTTTCCTATGAAAACGCACTATTTTAAAAGTTGGAAAATTCAATCTAACATTATTGTAAGATTTGCTGAGAATGGTCGTTTCTTATAGCATTTCTGTTATAATAGTGGGAAATGAAAGAGGTAGAGTTATGCATAAGATTTTATTAGTGGAGGACGACGAGGTTATCCGTCAACAAGTCAAAAAAATGCTAGAACAGTGGGGTTACGAAGTTGTTCTTGTTGAAGATTTCATGGAAGTATTATCTATTTTTGTAAAAGTAGAGCCCCACTTGGTTCTTATGGACATTGGTTTACCTCTATTTAATGGTTATCATTGGTGTCAGGAAATTCGTAAGGTTTCCAAGGTGCCTATTATGTTCTTGTCTTCCAGAGATCAGGCCATGGATATCGTTATGGCAATCAATATGGGTGGGGACGACTTTGTGACTAAACCCTTTGACCAAAATGTTCTCTTGGCAAAAATTCAAGGGCTTTTGCGCCGATCTTATGAGTTTGGAAAGGATCAGAGTCTTTTGGAATATATGGGTGTGATTCTGAACCTTAAGGCCATGGATCTGGTTTATCAGGGAGAAGTCGTTTCTTTGACCAAGAACGAGTTTCAGATTTTACAAGTTCTCTTCGACCATGCTGGAAATATCGTTAGTCGGGAAGACCTCATGAAGGAGCTTTGGAATAGTGACTTCTTTATTGATGATAATACCCTGTCTGTCAATGTGGCACGTTTACGTAAGAAGTTAGAGGCAGTTGGTTTGAAGGATTTTATTGAAACCAAGAAAGGTGTCGGTTACGGGTTGCGTCATGATGGATAAGCGTCAATTTATCAAATATCAGATTAGGTCTCGTCTACCTTTCTATCTTTTGTTTATTTTTAATGGAATCATCTTGGTTTTGTTTGCCTTTTTATTTGAAGAGGCAGCAGATATTCTTCATTATGCCTTGACCATACTGACATTTGTGGCTATCATCATAGTTATTTGGGACCTGGTTAGCTCTTATCAGTCTTATAACTTAGCCTATCTCTATGAGAAAATGACACCATCAAGTCCTTTAGAGTTTTATCTAGCTCAGGCCTTGGAAAATGCTAAGGAGAGTCAAATGGTTCAGAATGAGGAGGAGCGCAAGCGCTACACAGATTTGATGGACTACTATACCCTTTGGGTGCATCAAATCAAGACGCCAATAGCAGCCAGTCAATTATTGTTAGGGGATGTTACAGATAGTAAAACGAGGGCTCTCTTGGAGCAAGAGGTCTTCAAGATTGATGCCTACACCAATCTGGTCTTGCAGTATTTACGTTTGGAAAACTTTCATGATGATTTGCAGTTGAGGCAGGTTGCATTAGCCCCCTTAGTTAAAGAAGTTGTTAAAAAGCATAGCATTTTCTTTATTCAAAAAGGATTAACTATTAATCTACATGACTTGGATGTTGAGGTCGTTACAGATGAAAAATGGCTCTTGGTTATCGTAGAGCAGGTCTTATCAAATAGTTTGAAGTACACAAAGAGTGGTGGTATTGATATTTACTTCAAAGATAATAGGCTTTATCTTAAAGATACAGGGATTGGTATTAAAAATAGTGATATTTTACGTGTCTTTGAGCGTGGTTTTTCAGGTTACAATGGCCGCTTGACTCAGCAGTCGTCTGGGTTAGGTCTCTATCTTTCTAAGAAGATTGCTGATCAGCTTGGACATGAGATAAGTATTAGCTCTCAAGTGGGACAAGGAACCACCGTTTCCATTCATTTTCAAAAGCAGAAGTTGGCTATTGATTACTAACTTACAAAAGTGTAAGAAATAAGACCAGAAATGAAAGCAAGGGTTATGGTTGAGACCTTGCTTTTTCTATAAAATGGTATCAGAAGTTAAGTAAGAGGTTCCTAGAATCTCTTCTAAATCTATTAAATAAAGGAGCTTATTATGACATTACTAGATGTTCAACATGTTAAAAAAATCTATAAAACACGTTTCAAAGGAAATCAGGTTGAAGCCCTTAAAGATATCCATTTTACGGTTGATAAAGGTGACTATGTTGCAATCATGGGTGAGTCCGGGTCAGGAAAATCAACCTTGCTTAATATCCTTGCCATGCTTGATAAACCAACAGCAGGGCGTGTCTATCTGAATGGTATGGACACAGCAACCATCAAAAACAAGGATGCTTCTAGCTTCCGTCGTGAAAGATTAGGGTTTGTTTTCCAGGATTTCAATCTTTTGGATACCCTATCCGTTAAAGATAATATCTTGCTACCTTTGGTTCTTTCTCGTCGCCCACTTAAGCAAATGATGACACAAGTAGATGCAATCAGTCGTCAACTGGGAATTCATTCCTTACTAGAGAAGTACCCTTATGAAATTTCAGGTGGGCAAAAACAAAGGGTTGCGGTTGCGCGTGCAATCATCACTCAACCAGAAATCCTCTTAGCAGATGAGCCAACAGGTGCTCTGGATTCCAAATCTTCAGCGGCACTCTTAGATGTCTTTGATGCCATCAATACCACCGGTCAGACCATTCTCATGGTAACTCACTCGACGGCTGCCGCCAGTCGTGCGAAGCGTGTTTTGTTTATCAAGGATGGAATTCTTTATAATCAAATCTTCAAAGGAGATAAGTCTGAACATCAAATGTTCCAGGAAATTTCCGATACACTAACTGCAATGGCAAGTGAGGTGAACTAATATGTTTCGTCTAACCAATAGACTGGCTTTGTCCAATCTCATAAAAAATCGTAAGCTTTATTATCCTTTTGCTTTAGCAACCATTCTGGCTATTGCCATTACCTATATCTTTACATCTTTAACGCTTAATCCTCATCTGGATGACTTGACTGGGGCAGATGCTATCAAGATGGTTTTGGGGATGGGACTTGGAATTGTCGCCCTATCCTCTGGAATTATTGTTCTTTATGCCAATAGCTTTGTTATGAAAAATCGTTCAAGGGAGCTTGGTCTCTATAGTGTGCTAGGCTTAGAGAAGCGTCACCTCTTTAGTATGATTCTAAAAGAAACAGTGATTATGAGTTTTGTGACTTTGCTTCTAGGTATAGGTGTGGGGGCACTTTTCGATAAACTCATTTATGCTTTTCTTCAAAGGCTTATCGGTGAAAGTACTGGTTTAGTTTCGACCTTTCAAGTAATGACAATTCCTATTGTTCTTGTCATCTTTGTTTGTATTTTTAGTTTGTTGGTTTTGGTAAATGGTTTCCGATTGCTACGGCTTAATCCTTTACAATTAACTAAAGATGGCCTTAAGGGTGAAAAAAAGGGACGTTTTCTAGTGATTCAAACCCTTTTGGGACTTGGTGCTATGGGGTATGGTTACTATCTTGCTCTCTCTGTTCAGAATCCAGTAACGGCTATTATGAGTTTTTTTCTAGCTGTTCTACTGGTCATTCTAGGGACTTACCTTCTCTTTAATGCCGGGACAACAGTTGTTCTGCAACTCTTGAAAAAGAAGAAGAGCTACTATTACAAGCCCAATAATATGATTTCCATTTCCAACCTTGTCTTTCGGATGAAAAAAAATGCAGTTGGGCTGGCGACCATTGCCATTCTCTCAAGTATGGTTTTGGTGACACTTGTAGGTGCTGCAAGTATTTATGCTGGAAAAAAAGACTATCTGGCGAGTTCTGCTCCGCATGATTACTCAGTTACAGGGACGAATGTAGATTTAACAAGTACACGGAGAGCTATAGATGATTTCTTAGTACAGACGGGAAATCAGGTAAATAGAAAAGTGGAAGCAAGTTACCTCTACTTTGGTATCAAAGAACAAGAAAAAAACAAGCTAACCATCTTTTCTGAGAATGAAAGAAAAGTTCTACCAAAGTCAATTTTTCTTGTCTTCTCACAATCTACTTATAAACAATTAACAGGTAAAGACCTCAATCTGACTTCGAATCAAGTTGGCTTATTTACTAAAAATAAAATATTAAAAGATCAAAAGAGTTTGTCTGTCAACAGTCAAACCTACCAGATCCATGATAGCCTTAATGACTTTCTTAAAGGTAAAGTACCCAACCTCTTCACAATCATAGTTTCTGATTATAGCTACCTTGTTGTTCCTGATATGGATGATTTTCAAGAAAGTATCAAAGGAACAGCAACCACCCAAGCTACCTATGTTGGTGTTAATGTCAAAGACCCTTCACATGATGCCAAGAAAAATTCAGATTTGTTAGACAAAATCACGGATAAAGAAACACAACAGTTAGCTGGACAAACTACTGGCCTCCCTAAGTCTTACTTCACTGCAAATAGCCGATATGATGCAGAAGGCATGGTAAATGGCTTTGTTGGTGGAACCTTCTTTATCGGCATCTTCCTATCCATCATCTTCATGCTTGGCACAGTTCTCGTGATTTACTATAAACAGATTTCCGAGGGTTATGAGGATCGTGAGCGCTTTGTTATTCTTCAAAAGATTGGCTTGGACGACCTCCAAGTCAAGCAAACCATTGGAAAGCAAGTCCTTACTGTCTTCTTCCTCCCCTTGATTTTTGCCTTTATTCACTTGGCCTTTGCCTATCATATGATCAGTTTGATTGTGCGTATCATTGGAGTTCTTAATCCAAGTCTTATGTTAGTGGTTACTATCATTGTTTGTGGCGTATTCTTCCTAGCCTATATCTTGGTTTTCGTCCTAACGTCGCGTTCTTATCGTAGAATCGTATCAATGTAACTGACATAGAGTCTAGTTCAAGCTAGGCTCTATTTCTTTTATGCTATAATAGATGACAGAATTATAAATTATCGGAGAAAATACATGTCACAGACTATTGATGTCAAACGTTATGAGGAATTGGCACGTCAAAAGCAAGGGGAGCACCGAAAGTTTCTAGCACAACTCAAGAAGAAGGCTCCTAAAAATTTAGATAAGATTGTTCAGCAGGTACACAATGAAGTCTTTCAAGAAATTGATTGTACTCAGTGTGCCAATTGTTGTAAGACGCTTGGTCCCGACTTTACAGAGCAGGACATTACTCGCATTGCCAAGCATTTTCGAATGAAATTACCTGCCTTCGAGGAGCTGTACCTGCAGGTAGATGAGGATGGCGACAAGGTCTTCAAGTCTATGCCTTGTCCCTTCTTAGGGCCTGATAATCTCTGTGATATTTATGATGTCCGTCCTAAGGCCTGTGCAGCCTTTCCTCACACGGATCGTAAGAAAATCTATCAGATCAATCATCTGACTATCAAAAATACGCTTTTCTGTCCAGCAGCCTACCTTTTTGTGGAAAAACTCAAGGATAGGATTTAGAAAGGAACTGTTATGAAACGCTTTAATTCAGGTGTTATTACCTTACTTATCATTGCTGCCTATTTTATCGCAACAGCTTTTATTCCAGATTTGTATTTGGCCTTTAATTATAAATTGATTTTAGCCTTGCTTTTTGTGCTTTTGAGCTGGCAATCTAAGGGGAAATTTCTCTTTTTCTTGGGGATGGCTTTTCTATCGACCTATATCCATGACCTCTTTAGATTGGACTATTCAGAATGGACTCTCTTTGTAGGAATTCTTATCTTGGGAATTGCGGTGGACCGTTTGAGCAAGCCAAGTTATAAGAAGAACTTTTCTTACAAGGTGTCTAAAGAACATGAACGAGAGGTATTTGCTAAGACCTTATTTTCAGAGTCTGTTCAGGTGGTGACTTCACAAAATCTCGAAACTGTTTATGCCAATGCCGATTTTGGACGTTTGATCTTGGATTTGCGTCAGGCGCAGTTTATGACGGACCGACCTCAGATTGTTGTTCAGGCAAATTTTTCTCAGGTTATCATTCGAGTACCTAAGGATTGGCAAGTGGATACACACGGGCTTCATACAAGCCTAGCAGGAGTGAAAGGCTATGATAGTCTAGGAGAGCGAGAGTTATCAAGCACTACAGTTTCTCTAACAGGATCTGTATCCTTTGGACAGGTAACTATCAAACATTGAAAATAATGAAAGAGCGAAAGCTCTTTTTTTCTTGCAAATCCTTTTAATATAATATTGAATACGTTTACAAATAGTGCTATACTGATAGTGAAAATAATTGGAAAATTGCAATCATTTCTTTAGAAAGGAGTTTTCTTATGGAACGATTTAATCTTCGGTCCTTCTTGTTACTTTTACTAGCAGCTTGTTTTATCGCTAGTGCCTTTATTCCAGATTTTTGGATCATGGTCAACTATAATTTGGTCTTCTTCGTGGCTTTCTTTTGTTTTGGTATCTTGAATAGGCGACCTCTTCTTATTTTTCTTGGTTTGGCCTTCTTATCACCCTATGTTCATGACTTGTTAGACCTCGATTTTGCACAGTGGAATCTCTTTAGCGGTATCTTTCTAATAGGTTTGGCTTTAGAGTTGCTATATGGCCGTAGTCAAAAGAAAGGTCTCACTAAAGACTATAAGGTCAATAAGAACGACCAAGAAGGACCACATATTTCTGTTAAGACATATATGGCTGAGGATAGGTATCGCATCTATTCTCAAGAAGTCGAAACGGTTGATATGAATATGGCTTTCGGTGAGCTGTGGCTGGATTTGAGTCAAGCCAGCTTTGCATCAAGTCAGGTAGCAGTTCATCTTGATGCTAAGTTTGGTGAAGTTCATATTCGACTTCCTCATGGTTGTGTCATGGACACCACTGGAATCTCACATCCCCTATCATCTGTAAGGGTGGATCGTTTTGAATCTGATTTAGAGCAAGTTGAAACGAGACTTCATCTGAGCGGAAGTCTCTTCTGTACGGAGTTGGAAGTGGAGTATTAAGGGAGTCCAATGATATCAGCTCTATTGTCAATTAGCATGGTTCCTATACAAAAGAAAGGAAATCACAGGTATGAGCGAAACGATTATTCAAGTCACATCCCTTGGAAAACGCATCAAGGGAAAGACCATTTTAGAGGATATTAGTTTTGAGATAAATCAGGGAGATTGTGTTGCCTTGATTGGACCTAATGGGGCGGGTAAGACTGTCTTGATGTCTTGTATTCTTGGTGATAAAAAGCCCAGCAGTGGTCAGGTCCTCATTGATGGAAAGGCAGGTAAGGCCAAAAATAAAATCGCGGTTCTCCTCCAGGAAAATACCATTCCAAATAGTTTAAAAGTGGAAGAGCTGATTGCCTTCTTCCAATCTATTTCTGATAATCCCTTGACCAATCAAGAGGTTCAGGAACTCCTGCAATTTAAGGAAGACCAGTACCAGCAGTTTGCGGACAAACTCTCAGGTGGTCAAAGACGTCTTCTGGCTTTTGTCCTTTGTTTGATTGATAAACCTAAAATCCTCTTTTTAGACGAACCGACAGCGGGTATGGATACCTCCACTCGTCAGCGTTTCTGGGAGATTGTTAATGATTTGAAAAAATCAGGTGTGACCATTCTCTATTCCTCTCACTATATTGAAGAAGTGGAACACACGGCTGACCGTATCTTAGTCCTCCATCAAGGGAAACTTATCAGAGATACTACGCCATACGCTATGCGACATGAAGAGAAAGAGAAACAAGTCACTCTTCCAAGTAGCTTTGTTAGCATTGTTCATGGACTGCCAGATATCTATGAAATCACTGAAAAGAGGGATGTCATCAGCTTCATGACCAAAGATATCGAAAAGGTATGGCAAAGTCTTGAAAATTCGGGCTGTGGAATTTCTGATATTGAAATTCAAAATAAAACACTCTTGGATAGCCTATTTGATTCAACAAGGGAGGACAAGGCATGAAAGCATTACTAAAAATTGAATGGATTAAAACGTGGCGAAGTTGGCCAGTCTTTATCATGGGAATCGGGATACCTGTCGGATTTTTCCTCCTTTTTTCTAGTATCTTCTCAGCACCTACTCCAGAAGCTCAAAAAGAGTTTTTGCTGTCTTATATGCTGACCATGACTGGCTTCTCCATGTCTAGTTTTGGTTTGTTTACCTTTCCCTATATGTTGCAAGAGGACCGAATTGAACACTGGTTGACCTATATCGAGCACTCAAAGGTTAGTATTGCAGCTTATTATCTTTCTAAAATCTTTCGTGTGCTTCTAAACTTTATGGTTGCCATCATTGTGACCTTTTGTGTAGGTGCCTTTTTCCGAGATGTAGAGATGCCATTCTTTAGATGGGTAGGGTCAGGTGCTCTCTTACTTTTGTCCGGTCTGCTCTTTCTAGCTTTTGGTTTACTTATCGCTCAGATTAAATCTCAACAATTCATGTCTCTTGTGGCAAATATTATTTACCTTGTCTTGCCTATAGTGAGTGGTTCATGGGTTCCTATTTCCATGTTCCCTAAGTGGGTTCAGAGCATCTCTGAGTGGACACCTGTCTATCATGTCAATGAATTGGTCGTTAATTTTGCTATCAATGGGAAATTTTCATGGAAATCACTCCTGTTTATTGTAGCTTATACTGCAGTAGCAACAGGGCTTGCACTCTTTATCAAGTCTCAAAGGGAAAGTGATCGAGGTTAAAGGAGAAATAATGGATATTTGGCAGAAAATGTATGAAAAGGCTCAAGCCCTGTATCAGCCACAGGAAGTCTCAGACTTTGTCTATGCTAGACACGTTGTGGCTGCCGTTGAGGCTGAAGATGGGCAAATTTTCACAGGCTTTTGTATGGAAGGGACGTGTGGTGTTTTCCATCTATGTGCCGAAAGAGCTGCCCTTTTCAATATGTATCAAGAAACTGGTCAAACTAAGGTTAGGCGAATTATCGCCTTTCGTGACCAGCCGCCTCATGGTGGACCGTCTGGCATGCCTTGTGGGGCCTGTCGAGAATTTCTAATGGAACTGCATCCTGATAATCGTAACTTGGAGTTTATGGTTGACTACGAAACACGTCAAACCATTACTTTGGGCGAATTATTGCCACTGTGGTGGGGAGAAGAACGGGCTCAACAATTTGAAGAAAAGTCACAAGACAAGGCTTAAGGTTTATAGAAATCACAAAATCCTCGCATGTTAAGTGTGAGGATTTATTTTTTGAAATTAATTTCAGAAAATTCGAAATTTACCTTGAAATTCAAAATGAAAGTGCTATACTATATCGTGAAAATAGAAAGAAGGTTTCATTATGGAGTCACTTGTATCTTTTAGTAAATGGCTCAGCAAATGGTTTACTGTAGCTGTTATCCTCTGGGCGGCCTTTAACTACGCCCTTCCTGCAACTAGTAGTTGGGTCATTCCCAATACGGCTTATCTGCTTGGTTTGATTCTCTTTGGTATGGGGCTTACCTTGACAACTGAAGATTTTAAACGTATTGCTAAGCGTCCAATTCCAGTTGTTCTCGGGACTGTAGCCCACTATGTCATCATGCCTGGTTTGGCTTGGTTGCTTTGTATGATTTTCCATCTGAAAGGTGCGACAGCAGCAGGGGTTATCCTTGTTGGCTCTTGTCCAAGTGGGACTTCATCGAGTGTCATGGCCTTCCTTTCAGGTGGGGATGTTGCCTTGGATGTCTCTATTGAAACCCTCTCAACTCTTTTGGCACCACTCATGATTCCAACCCTCTTGTCATTCTTGGCTGGTCAGTACGTGAGTGTCCCTGCCCAAAGCCTCTTCCTAAGTACCTTGCGTATCGTGGTTGTCCCTATTATCTTGGGTGTGCTCGTTCACTCAATCTTTGGTAAGAAAATCGATGCCATCATCAAGATTATGCCTTTGATTTCACAAGCTGCCATCCTCTTGATTGTTGGAGCAGTTGTTTCTGCCAACCATGCCAATATTTTCACAGCAGCGACAGCCCTTGTTATCCCAGTTGTTATGCTTCATAACCTTTGTGGTTATGCCCTTGGTTTTGGATTTTCAAAAATCCTTGGTTTGGAAGAACCACAACAAAAAGCCATTACTTTCGAAGTGGGGATGCAAGACTCAAGTCTTGGAGCAACCCTTGCCATGAAATATTTCGTGCCACAAGCTGCCATCCCATCAACTATCTTCAGTATTTGGCACAATATCTCAGGTTCTATCCTTTCATCATGGTGGAAGAACCATTCAAAAAATAATTAAAAAGATAAATGAAAAGCTGACCTTGGGTTGGCTTTTATTTTTTAATAAAGAATCTTTTTCGAGACTTTCCTTAGGTAATGACGGACGTCAGCGAACTTCAAAGAAGTTCCATACCTAAGCTTAGAGTATAAGGTCTCGAAACTTCCGAACCCCTGAAGTTTAAGTTCTTCAGGGGTTTTTATCACAGCGGAAAGTCTCAGTTATACTCACTTCGTTCTCAAAGAGAATCATCTGTCATTCTTTGCTGACTTTCTTAGTTCATGGAACATTTGAAATTGTTTATTTACTTCTTGAAAAGGAAGTTTTTGACTATGTTATAATGGAAGGACAAAAGCAGTTTAGGAGAATGTTATGGCAACAATTGGTATTGATTTGGGAACGACGAATAGTCTAGCGGTTACCTATCGTGAGGGTGAGGTTGAGCTGATTCCAAATGGCTTTGGCGAATATTTGATGCCTAGCGTGGTCCATGTGTCTGATGATGTTTTGACGGTTGGAAAAATTGCGAAGGAACGCTTAGTGACTGACCCTGAGAATACGGTCCAACTCTTTAAACGTTCAATGGGAACCAATGAAATATTTTACCTTGATGGGGAAGCTTTCTCGGCAACGGATTTGTCAACTTTGGTGGTTAAACAATTAGTAGCAGATGCGGAGAGTTACTTAGGTGAAAAGGTAGATGAGATACTTATTAGTGTGCCAGCTTATTTTAACGAGAAGCAACGATCTGCGACTAAGGCTATTGGACAACGATTGGGCATTAAGGTAGAACGTTTGATTAACGAGCCTTCTGCGGCAGCTATTTCTTGTCATAAGATTGGTATGGACGAGTCTTTCATCGTTTTCGACTTTGGAGGAGGAACGCTTGATGTTTCTGTGGTTGATTGCTTTGATAATGTGATTTCAATTGTTTCCATTGCAGGTGATAACTTCTTGGGTGGTAGCGACTTTGATAAGGCTATCGCTGAAGATTTTTGTCAGTCTCAAGGGATTGATTTGGAGAAGCTAGATACCAAGCAAAAGTCTAGTCTCCTCTTGTCTGCAGAACGTTGCAAACTCAAGCTACAAAAGGAAAAACTGGCTGCAGTATCCTTGACCTACGATGACCAATATTACATGAAACAATACACTCAAGCTGAGCTTAAGTCCATTATTCAACCTGTTCTTGACCGTGTTAAGAAAGTCATTGGTAGAGCGGTGAGTGATAGTGGTTACAAGGCACATGAGCTGGATGCTTTTATCTTGGTCGGTGGGTCTAGCATGATGCCTTTAGTTCAATCTTATATCACGAATCTGCTCAATCTTCCTATTAAGCGTCTGAAGGATATGGATGAGTTGGTTGCGCGTGGTTTGGGGACTTATTTAGCTGTCAAAGAGCGTCAGGAGAAGGTCAAAGATTTGGTGATTACAGATATTTGTCCTTTCTCATTGGGAATCAGTGCCTATGACTCTGACTTTGATAAAAATATCTTTTCAAAGGTTATTAATAAATTATCTGTCCTTCCGACCTCTGCAAGCAAATATTATTATGCCAGTCGGGGACAGAGACAATGTCGCTTTATGATTTATCAGGGAGAATCGCTCGATCCTGAGGCAAATCTCTTTTTGGATGAGTTTATTATCGATGTTCCTGGGACTGCAACTAAGACAGAGTTTTTTGAAACCACCTTTACTTACGATATTAATTCCATGCTATATATAGAGGTTAAACTGGGGTCAACAGGCGAGACTAAAACGTATCGTATCGGTAGTCAAAGTAAAATCGAAGAAGTCGATAAGAGTGAGCACCTTGAGAATATCAAGCTTGTCTCTGATCAATTGTCCTTTGAGGTCGACTTTAAAACGCAATCTGAGCGGGCCTATCGTTTAGTCATGGAAATGCCTTATAAGATGCAATTACATTTTTTGTGGCAAATGGAAGATTTTGAAAAAAGCTATCAGCTAGCTATTAACAATATCAAGAAGCGAAAAGAGATTGTGAAACGCTACCAAGCTTATCTTGATAGCATTGAAAATATCATGTCACTAGATGATTTGGATATTTTCCGTCAAGAAGAAGCTGACCATGAGGAGACTGGTGAGCCCTTTGATAGGTCTGATGACCCTAATTTCTGGAGATAGGAGGTGACGCATGAATTTTTGGTCGATTTTGGGCATTCAACCAAGCAATAATCTTAAGGACATCAAGAGAGCCTACGCCAAACAAAGTAAGGTCTATCACCCTGAGGATGACCCTAAAAATTTCCAACGCCTTCAAAAGGCTTATCAAGAGGCCCTTGCCTGGCAAAAATCGCATTCTGAAAATGAGGATATGGATGCCGTCATAGGCCATAAACAGGCTGATGGCAGTGTGGCTGGTCTGGTATCTACCTCTCAGCTAGAAGCTTCCTTTACACAAGCTGCAGATGCTAGCAAGTCTAGTCAAAATCAAGAAAGTTTTGAAGAACTTGAGCTTACGGCTTCTGCGACGGAAGAAGTCGAAGACAAGCAAGTGACAGAACATGACTTTCAGCAGGTGATCTCTGAGGAAGAACAGGAACAGTTGGATGAGTTAGCCTTATCTGATATTCATGAAACGTTCAATCATAGTGAGCCTTATTCAAGGACTAGCGAGGACTCTGTTCTTAGAGAAGATTTAGCTATTAAGGATCAGGATAGTTTTCTTCAACTTGTTGAGGAGTATTATCTATGCAATCCTCTGACTATTTCTAAACTCAAAGGTTATATCAATCAGTGCTCTGATTTGGGATGGTTGGATGATCAGGATTTTGCCTACCGTTTGACTAAGACTATAGGAGCTATACTCGAAAGAGGCGGCCTGAAATATGAGACCTTGGAAGGGCTTGAAACGTTAGCCAAGGAGTTTGATTTCACATTGTTGGAGGCCTACCTTTGTGACCTCTTGGATAAGAAATACAAGCAAGATGTTTGGCAGGGACGTCCGATACGTCAAGTGACGGAAGTGACCGAGCCCACCCGAACAGGGCAAAAGATTATTGTCGTCTATTTTCTCATTATGGTCTGTGGTATCTTTTTCCTCGCCAATGGCTTTTTCACCCGAGAAATGCTGAAATCGCAACCTAAGAAGATACAAGTCATTACAGGGCTTACAGGAAATGAACTGGTCTCACAGGGGACGGTAGATAAAGCAGCATCTGCTATTTCTGATTTGGCTAAAAAGTCAGACAAGCCCATTTCTGACACTAAAAAGGTGGTCTACGACCAGGCCAGTTCAACCTTTGTGATTGAGGATAGCTCGACAGGACAGCGTCAAGAACTACCAGGTGTGACAGAAGTTTATGTTTTGCCGGTTTATGAAAATGGTCAAGAGACCAAGGGGATTGCAACAACAACTGACGGTAGCAATTGGGAACTTAGAGATAGTGACGGCCAAGTCCGTGGTCCAATTACTTTATTAGTTGCCATGTCATCAGATATTGCTATCAAGAGTGAAAATGGTAGCTACACTACGGTAGAGAAGGAGTAGGACATGAAAGATTTTATTTTAAGAAATAGTGAAAGAGTCCTCGCTCTCCTCCTTACAGGTATTTTCCTAGCTCTCTTGTATTTTGGAAATCAGAAAGGCTTACATCTCTGGTTTGAAAGTGGGCGTGAAAGTGGTAGTCTAGGCTTGGTGACGGGAATCTTTATCGTTTTTTTGCTTGGGCTTATCGCTATTATCTGGATATTAACGGATAGATTTCTCCTCTTTGTCTTAACCAAGATGGGTTATTATAGCGAGGATTGGTCTAAAGTTGTTGGTGTCATCATTGGAAAGAGAATTGCCAAAGCACCAAGAACAAGGGCTAATCATTTCTTAGTGGTTAAGGTTGGTGACACTAAACGTAACTTTTTCGTCAGCCAATCTAACTTTAATATTCTTGAAAAGGGTGATAGCCTTTGGCTACGGAAAGTCAGAGTGCATTATAAAGGACGTGTCGTCCGCACTTTTTACGAACTCGCTGATCGATATTAGACAGTAAGAAGCTGACCTTGGGTTGGCTTTTTATACTGACTAAAATTTACAAAAAAACTTAGGAGAGGACCTAAGTTTTTGTTAATAAGATTATTTATCTATGTTTAAGAGTCTTTCAATCTCTTGATAAAGTATTTCTGTAGGTTGATAGGCTTTGCTTATCTGAGTTAGAGAATGTAATTTAGGCCAATCTTTTTGAGAAATTAATGCTTGGAATAAATCTAAGACTTCAGAATCTGTCTTTTTTCGAGAGACAAGTCCTACCTGGGCTAACTCAGCTCGTAAGGCGTTGTCAAACTGATCAAAATCTTGAGGAAGAATAAGGCTAGGAATGCCTTGTTCGATACATCCCATTAGAATACCGGAACCAGCGTGATGTATCACAAAGTCCATTTTATCTAGAATGTCTGTGTAGGGCAGATAATCAAAAAGTAAAAGATTGTTATTTAGATGATGTGGCGGATTTTGCAAACCACTTGGGTTACCTAGTGTGACATAAAAATGATAGTCAGGATATTCTTGACTTAGTATTTGGGCCAATTTCACCATTCTTTCTTTTTCCCATTTTAAATGGGTGCCGCAAGTCACTAACACGCGTTTTTTAGAGGTCGTGAAATACTGTTCTTGTTCCTTGGGGAGTTTGTCAAAAGAAAGACAGCGATAACCAACCCACTTAAGATGGGGTGGAAAATCATCTCTAAACTCCAACTCTTTTATTCCCAGAGCCAGAATTGAATAAGGAGAATAGATGGTTTCTGTACCATCCTCTCTATAAAGTTTGAAATCTTGTAAATATTTAAGATTTCTTTTAACAAGTGCAAAGCCAATTCTTTTTGCCATGCGGATAATCTGCCTACCCAGCGCATCTCTACATTTGTAGAGGATTCCCTGATGGGGTTTCCACCCTCCTAAATAAGCAGGAGTGGTCGTGCGACTCTCAATAGCTACTGGACTTGGAATGGTCGTAATCCAGGGTATTCCCAAACGGTCTGCTAAAATACCAGCAGGAGCTGCAATGAAATCTGCAATAATCAAATCTGGTTTTCCATCGGACTCCCAAATTCGCTTGATTTCGTCTATAACTTCTGGAATTAGTTTGCTATTTGCGATTAATTGTTGGTACATAATATGTGGTTTTGCTTGCTTAGAGGTATTGGCGATATCTTCCATCACTGTCGGACGATCTGGAAATAAGGCAACACAGTCAAAGCCAATTTTTTCAACTAATTTCTTCTTTTGATAACCTGTGATGACACGTATTTGAAAACGAGGGTCTTCTAACAAGGGTTTCACCAGTGTCAAGGTCGGAAATAAATGACCACTAAATGGTACGCTAATCACATCTATCTTTATTACTTTGTTCAATCCAGTCATGAATGATTCCTTTCACATCTTCTTTGTATTCATAGCTATAATGATCCGAATCCACTAGGATATCCGCTTGGTGGGAATCCAAGAATTTAGAATATGGATCTTTTTTTCCTTTAATCACCAGTACCTCTAGTTTTTTGTTGTTTAAGAGTTTTTGGGAGACAGGACCAAGTGCGATTATGCGAAATCTTGGAAGGGTGACCTGATTCCCTAAACTTCTGAGCCACTGGGTCAGCATATTGACACCTGAACTCTTACAAACAAGAACTACTTCCTGAGCTTCCAACAAGGGAGACAAGTGCTCCTGTAACAACTTTTGGAAACGAAGGTTCAAAATCGTATGCCAATAGTAGATGATATTGGATGCAGAAGCTGACAAGAGGGATACTTGTGGAGACTTTATATGTTCAAAATCTTTATTGAAGGGAAAATTACTGGCTACCACTGAATAGCCAGATGGACAAATTGCATGGAGGAGGTCTAGTTGCCCAGCTGTCAGCCCGGCACAAGTAATATCACTGCTCCCACTAAGAAAGAGAACCAAGCAATCAGAGTCTAGCATGGTCTGATCAGGAGACAAAGCAGACAAACGGTCTAGATAGGACTTCATCTTACTCATAACGAATCTTTCCATCCGTCACTCGAATCTTCCGCCCCCGCCAATTAATCACAGGAGGTGTCATTAGAACATGGACAAACAGCCAAGGAAGCAGGAGATCATTCAGCACTTCGTAGGTGACTTCATCCAAGTGTAAGCGATTGGTTAGAATGCTTTGTCGATAGAGGAGCATCCAAACTGCCTTGAATACCAGTAAGCTTAAGGATAGAAGAAGATAAGGCCAACCTAAAATAAGACTTAAGATCAAACCTGGGAGAGGCAGAAAACTCGGTAAACCTATGAGGCTAAACAGCTTCCAGTCCAGGTGTTCTTTGAGATAGATAGAGCTAAAGAGAAGCCACCGCTTCATCTGGAGCAGGTATTGTTTAGCGTTTTTTATAGTGGTTCGAACATTACAGGTAACCCGCGTTTGGATAATGGATACTCCTTTACTCCTTAAAAAATCGGCCACAGCTAAATCATCACATAGATAGTCCTTAATCGCTGTGAAGAGCCCCTGATCTTTTGCAAGTTCTACCGGTAGGATATAAAACATCCCGTTGATGGAGTGATTTGCCTCAACTTCTGCCATGGTAAAATAGGTAATAAAAGAATTGCCATTAACGAATGCTGCAACCAGCTTGGACCAGAAATTACTTCTTTCTTGGTTATAGGGAATACCTGTCAGAATGACCTCTTGACCTAGATAGGTAGTCAGCTCACCCATTTTAGAAAAATCAATCACACTATCATCGTCCAAAACAATCAGATAAGGCCGGGTCAGCTCCTCTACAACCTGCTCAATCTTGTAACTCTTGGGATTAATTCCCTGAGGGACGTCTTCAATGAGAAAGATTCGGATACGTTGGGCAAATGACTCATCTTGGCAAATTTTGTTCGCTACATGCTGAGCTTCTGTGTCAGACTGGTCAATTAACCAGTAAAACTCAACTACTTTTGTTTGCTGGAGATTGGCCCGCAAATCACTCTCTAAACGAGGATCCCCAGAGAGGATGGGTTGGACCACTGTAAAAAGCTCTTCTGGGAAGTCCGCAATATGAGACTGGCCTTTTTTATAATAAATGAAGGACAACAACCAACGGATGAGAAATAAGAGAAGATAAGCAACGCCTAAAAATATAAATATAAATTTCATCTATTAATAAGTCCCTTTCGTAAATACCTTGCAAGGAGACAAATAATCCATCTTTGGGGAAGCAGACGACCTAGCAAAACGAGCAAGCGATAGCGAAGGCCGATAACAGCATAGGAAGTACCCCTTTCTATGAATCGAATCAACTGCTGAGCGACTTTCTCAGGCTTCATCTGCAAACGACTACCTCCTAGAGCATCAACTAGTTTTTGAGAGAAAATGGGCGTTTGGACTGGTCCAAGAAGGTAAAGTGCAATTCGGACCTGAGAATCTACATTTTTTAGTTCCTCCTGGAGAGCAAGAGTGTAGGTCTGCAAGGCAGCCTTGCTGGAACTGTAGGCTGCTAGATAGGGATGAGGAAAAAGAGCTGCCAGTGAAGAAAGTTGGACTAGCCGGATTTTCCGATTTTTCTGCACTAGCAATTTCATTAGCTGGACTGGAGCATGGTAGTTTACCTGCCAGAGCTCTTGTTCCTTTTCTGTGGCTAAATCACTTCCTATGGAGAAGCTAGCTAGTCCTGCACAATTGACCAGAAGGTCAGCATCTAATGCCTTTCCAAAATTCTCCAGTGCTTCCTTATCACACAGATTTAAAACCTTAATTGAAAGTTGTGCCTTGCTTCCAGCTAATTCATTTTGCAGTTGGACTAATTTGTCTGGATTTCGGCCTACTAGAACCAGAAAATCAAGATGTTTTGCCAGTTCAGTTGCTAGGTGACGTCCAATTCCTCCTGTAGCTCCCAAAATAATTGCCTTACTAAATGAGTCTGTTGTTTGCATAACTCTAGTTTATCAGATTTTACTGAGACAGAAAACTACCTCTCAATTCCTTTGGAAAGAATATTTGTTATGATGGAGGTAAGTTAGGGGATTCTTGCTAAAAAATATTGAAAAGTTCTATGTTAAAGTATTTGTGGCAAGCTTTGATTGATTAATGGATAAAAAATCTTACTGAAGAAGTGTATCTATTCAGAGAAAATGAGTTTAGATAGTATTTGGTTTTGAGTAGTTCTTTCAAAAAAAATTTGCTATGCTAATGTTATGGGAAAACTAAAAATTGACGTGGTCATCGTTCCATTAAGTGGGCACCTTTATCCAACCATGAATCTGCTAATGCCTTTATTAAAAAATCCTCGCTATGATATTCGTTTATTCACAGGACAGCAGAAACGTGCAGTAGCTGAGGCAGCAGGCTTTAAGGTTGTTACTATTCTTGAGGGTCATGAAATGGACTTTGAAAGGGTGGCTAATAATAAGGAGCAATTGGGCCTTTTTTCTGCTTATCGTCAACTATCAGCTAGTCTTGATATTATTAATCTTGTTTCCGATCAATTACTATCGGAATGGAAAGTAAGCCGACCTGATTTAGTCATTGCCGATTATGTCAGTTTGTCGGGTGGACTTGTTGCAGAGCAAATGGGGATTCCGTGGATAACGACAATGGCCACACAATTTGCTATTGAAACGACGGATGGTCCTCCTTGTTTCTTCGGAGGAATGGGAAGTCCGAAGAATCGCAATCAATTGATTCAACAACGGCTAGGCAGAAAACTGACTCGTTTCTTGAAGTATTCCGCCACTTTTTTATTACGAAATCGTTTAAAGCGTTATGGTTTTAAAATGTACAACCATAAGGGACAAGAGAGTATCTATTCACCGTATTCTATTTTAGGAATAGGAATGAAAGAGTTGGAGATAAAGAAAGGGTTCCCAGAACATTACCACTGGGTGGGTCCTACTGGAGGTTCAGTTGAGCGATGTGAGGATTATCCTCTTGATTTGTCGCCATTTGCAAATCGTAAAGTTGTCTTTGTGACTTGTGGGACCCAATTGGATTGGGCAAAGGACAATTTAATTTACCAAACGAAGCTGTTAGCTAAGTCTCATCCAGAGTGCCAGTTTTTTGTAACTTTAGGTCTTGGAGGGCAAGAATTCCAATGCCAAAAATTAATGGATAATGTTTCAGTGGTTTCTTATCTTCCCTACAATGAATACATTCCTCAGATGGATTATGTCATTCACCACGGTGGTTCAGGTATTTTTTTCCAATGTATTATAAATAAAAAGCCATCCTTAATACTTCCTCACGATTATGACCAGTATGACTATGCTATTCGTGGACTTGAGGCAGGTGTGGCTTTGACTGCCAAAAGAGAGGATGACAATGCAATTGGGCAAGCTTTTGAAGCATTGTTGGCTAAGAAAGATTGGTCTGAGCTAGAGGCTTTAAGTCATGCTGCCAAGTCATACCACCCTACCGAAGTAGTGGAGGGTGAAATAGCTCGCCTGCTGGCAGACAAGGAGAAAAAACAATGAAGAAAGTTTTAGTAACGGGGGCTACAGGTTTTTTAGGCAAATATGTTGTGGAGGAACTGGTTGAGCACGGTTATCAAGTCCGAGCTTTTGGTCGTAATTGTGCAATTGGCCAGTCTCTGGTAAATGCCTCTGTGACCTTTATTCAAGGAGATTTGACAAACCAAGAGGATTTGACTAAGGCTTGTCAGGAAATGGATATGGTCGTTCATGCCGGTGCTTTGTCAACGGTTTGGGGTCCTTGGGAAGACTTTTACCAAACGAATGTCTTAGGAACTAAATACATCCTTGAAGCTTGCAGTGAGGCTAATATCGAGCGCTTGGTATATGTGTCTTCTCCAAGTATCTATGCAGCGCCTAGAGACCAGCTAGATATCAAAGAAAGCGATGCCCCTCAGGAAAATAGGCTTAACAATTACATTCGAAGTAAATTGGCATCAGAAAAACTATTTAAAGATTATCCTGATGTGTCTAGTGTCATATTGCGACCTCGAGGACTTTTTGGGATTGGAGACACCAGCATTTTGCCACGTGTTCTTAATCTTAGTCAGAAGATCGGTATTCCTTTGATTGGTGATGGTCGCCAACTGATGGATATGACCTGTGTGGAAAATGTTGCTTTGGCTATTCGTCTGGCTTTGGAAACTCCTCAAGCAGCTGGAGAGGTTTATAATATTACTAATGGAGAACCTAGAACATTTAGGGACTTGATTGAAGAAACCTTGAGAGGTTTGGGCTATCCCATCCGTTATCGCAAAATCCCAGCTCCACTTGTGTCTGCTATTTCAAGTAGTTTGGAGTTTATTTATAAGAATCTAAAGCTCAAAGGAGAGCCAGCCCTAACACGCTATACCTATTATTTACTGCGCTATAGTCAGACTTTAGATATTAGCAAGGCAGAGTGTGACTTGGGATATCGGCCTAAAATAACGATTTCAGAAGGGATTGAACAATATGTCCAAGATTATCGAAAGCATTGATTATTTTCCTGCGGGATATTGTACTAGCTATACTGGTCTTTTGTTCAAGAAAGTCAAGAATAAAAAGATGACCTTTCCAGCCGGTGTCTTTCTAATCAAACACAGAGATAAAGGCTATCTGCTTTATGATACAGGTTATCACTACGATATTAAGACCCAGCTTCGCTATGGCTTGTATCGTTTAGGAACGCCGGTGCAGATGACAGAAAAGGATCAAATTTCAAACTTGTTGAAGGCGAAGGGGATTAGGCCTGATGACATTACTTATGTTATGCTTTCCCACCTGCATCCTGATCATTTGGGAGGGGCTGGCTTCTTTCCTAATGCGAGCTTCCTTCTGACTCAGGAGGTTTATGAGGTTTATCAGAAGCCTAAGTTGAAGGATTTGATTTTTAAGGAATTTTTGCCAACGTCTTTTGAGAAACAGGTAAAAGTAATCAAGGCTGATCAGCAAAACTCAACTTTTCCTTATCGTCCGACCTGTGATTTATTTGGAGATGGAAGTATCTTGGTAGCCTCTGTTGATGGTCATGCCAAGGGTCAGGCTTGTCTCTATATTCCAGATTATAATCTTTTTATCGCAGCGGACTTGTGCTGGGGTGTCGATTTGCTTCCTTATACTAAACAAATGCACATCATTCCGTCCTTGGTTCAGGATAATATGGCGGATTATATCAAGGGGACTGAGTTACTGGAGGACATCCTAAAAGATGGGACGGAAGTACTAGTTAGCCATGACCCTGTAGAAAGGATAGAGCGTATCTTGTATGAAAAAAATAACCTTTCTTAAAACCTTTATCCAAACCAGATGGCTTCACAACTTCAAAACGAGAGCAGCTTTAGAAGCTTATCAGAAAAAGCAATTATCTAACTATATGGATTTTCTAAAGCGAGAGTCTCCTTATTTCAAAAATGGTGTCCCTACTGACTTTGACCATATGGATAAGACCTTTATGATGGCGCATTTTAATGAGTTAAACACTCAAGGCATCGATCGCGATGAGGCTTTAGCCTTAGCTATTGAGAGTGAAAAGACTCGTGACTTCACCGAACTTAAAGGTGAAGTAGCTGTTGGTTTATCTTCAGGAACATCGGGACATCGTGGCCTCTTCATCACGACTGAGAAAGAGCGAAGCATGTGGGCGGCAGCTATTTTAGCTAAGATGTTGCCCAAGGGTCATCTTTTTGGCCACCGAATTGCCTTTTTCCTGAGAGCAGATAATGAACTCTACCAGACTATCAATACAGCATTGATACGATTAGAATACTTCGATATTTTCAAAAATACTGATGAACATATTGAACGTCTTAATCATTATCAACCGACGATTGTTGTGGCACCAGCTTCCATGCTGATAGAGTTGAGCAAGCGTCTTAGGGCAGGAGACTTGTCTATCTCACCGCAAAAAATTGTCTCTGTGGCAGAAATTTTAGAGGATAGTGATAGAATTCGCATTTCGAGTGCTTTTAAGCTCCCCATTATTGACCAGGTTTATCAAGCGACGGAAGGTTTTCTAGCCTGCACTTGTTCTGCAGGACATCTTCACCTCAATGAAGATATCATTTTTGTTGAGAAAGAGTATCTGGATGAACATCGATTTTATCCAGTGATAACGGATTTCAAGCGAAGCAGTCAACCTGTTTACCGCTACAAACTTAATGATATCTTGGTTGAAAATCCTGAACCTTGTTCATGTGGTTATCATTATACAAGGATTGACAAGGTCGAAGGTCGCTCCGATGACATCTTCTATTTTGAAGGTCAGGATGGAGGACAGGTGACAATCTATCCTGATTTTATCAGGCGTTGTATTCTCTTTGTGGAAAATGTTGGAGACTATCAAGTCAAGCAACATTCAGAGAAGATTGTTGAAGTCTGCCTCAGCCAACGAGACGAACAAGTAGAAGCAGCTATCACAGCTCAGTTTCAACTCTTGGCGCAGCAAAAACAGTTTAAGGTTCCGGAAATCCATTTTTCCGATTATCATTGGGATACCAGTCGAAAACTCAAACGTATTCAGCGTTTATGAAAGGATGAATGACAATGACAGAAGTAAAAAGACATGTTGAAATCGCAGGTTATGGCGTTTGTCTTCCAAAACAAACCGTACAATTCAAAAACCAAACACGTTATCGTGTTGTAGAAGATGAAGAAACACAGTTAGATTTGGCTGAAGTGGCTATCCAACGAGCTCTTGAAAGTGCCAATTTGAAAATTGAAGACATTGATTGTCTTGTCTCAGCCAGTGCAGTTGGTGTGCAGCCTATTCCTTGTACAGCAGCCTTGATTCATGAGCGCGTGGCAAAAGGACTTTCTATTCCAGCCATGGATATCAATACGACTTGTACAAGTTTTATCTCAGCTTTATCAACAATGTCTTATTTGATTGAGGCTGGTGAATACTATCGTGTTTTGATTGTATCCAGTGAAGTTGGAAGTTTGGGGCTTAATCCGAAACAAAAAGAAAGTTTTGAACTCTTTAGTGACGGAGCAGCAGCCTTTATCTTCCAAGCAAGTTCTCAAGACAAAGGGGTTATTGCAAGTCTTCAACATACCTGGTCAGAAGGTGCCCATGATACTGAAATCCGTGGAGGTTTGACTTCTTACCATCCTAAAAAATATTCAGAAAAGACAAAAACGGACTTTATGTTTGATATGAAGGGCAAGAAGATTCTCCTCTTATCAGCACATAAGCTTCCTGATATGTTCCAAGAATTCCAAGAGAAAACCCACTTAGCTCTCGCCGATGTGGACTACATCATTCCCCATCAAGCTAGCCGTGCCTTATCTTTGGTTATGGATAAATTGGGTATTGCCGAAGACCAATACCTTAATATAGTTACTGACTACGGAAATATGGTTTCTGTATCTGTTCCATTTGGTTTGGCTTATTCATTAGATCATGGATTAGTTAAAGAAGGAGATGTCGTCTACCTTTTGGGAACAGCAGCAGGTATGACAGTTAACATGCTGGCTTTAAAATTATAATGTCATTAGCAGTGTCAAGATTACGTAAGAACTTCTTTTTGCCCATAAATTCAGGTTGAGTTGACTGATAAGTCAGCTCTTTTTTCTTTTACGTCACATGACAAATGTCATGTCATGTCATGACATCTGGTGCTAAAAAGAGAATGACCAAAAAGATATACTTTAGTCATAACTTAGAAATAATAAAAAACGAAAGAGGTCATCTCATGAAAATCAAAACATCTTACCTTATCTACGCTGTCATCGGAACTGTCTTTGCTGGACTTAGCATGTTTACTGACATCTTTGAAAAAGGGAACTTTGAAGCTATCTTCTCAAATCTGGGCATGATTATTGGCTTGTCTATCTCAGCCTACATTCTCATCACGATGGCTAAAAGTTTTATCGACCTTGTCATTAAAGAATTGAAAAACTAGGAGGCCCAGTATGAAATTATTGAAAATACTAAGCATTATGCTCCTAGCAACAACTTGGACCATCCTCTTTGCTTATGTCCTACTTCATGGCAGCAGTGATATTCTCTATAGTATTATGGGCGTATCTGTTGCAGCTTGTTATGTTTTTCTAGCCTTCTACCAAAAGAAAGGAAATCACAAACATGAGTGAAACAATCCTTCAAGTCACAAATCTTGTTAAAAAAATCAAAGGGAAAACGATTTTAGACCATATTAGCTTTGAGGTAGGACAAGGCGATTGTCTTGCCTTAATTGGTCCCAATGGTGCTGGTAAAACGACCTTAATGTCCTGCATTCTTGGTGATAAGAAAGCCAGTAGCGGTCAAGTCTTTATCAAGGGCAAAACGGGTAAAGCACAAGATCAAATTGCGGTCCTTCTCCAAGAAAATACCATTCCTTCACAATTAAGAGTTAGGGAACTGATTACTTTTTTCCAAGATATTTCTGAAAATGGGTTATCTAAAGTAGAGATTCAAGCACTCTTACAATTCAAAGACGATCAGTATCAGCAGTTTGCGAACAAACTCTCAGGGGGACAAAAACGTCTTCTTGCCTTTGTCCTCTGTCTAATTGGCAAGCCTGATATTCTCTTTTTAGATGAGCCGACAGCAGGGATGGACACTACGACACGCCAACGTTTCTGGGAAATCATCAATGATCTGAAAAAGTCAGGTGTGACTATTCTTTATTCGTCCCACTATATCGAAGAAGTCGAGCACACAGCTGACCGCATTTTGGTCCTTCATCAGGGGAGACTCATCAGGGATACTACGCCACACGCTATGCGTAGCGAAGAAAAGGAAAAACAAGTCACCTTACCAAGTCGCTTTGCGCCAAGTCTTGACAAACTGGCAGCCATTTATGATGTGACTGAAAAACGTGATGTTGTAACCTTTATGACTAAAGATATTGAAAGTGTATGGAATAGTTTACAAGCTCACGGCTGTCGCATTTCTGACATTGAAATTCAAAACAAAACACTTTTAGATAGCTTATTTGATAGCACAAGGGAGGACAAGTCATGAAAGCACTACTTAAAATCGAATGGATAAAAACATGGCGCAGTTGGCCCGTCTTTATCATGTCTATCGGAATGCCCGTCGGATTTTTCCTCTTGTATTCAGGTATGGAAATGAGTCCTGACCCAGAGTCACAAAAAGCCTTTATCTTGTCTTATATGTTGACGATGACAGGATTCTCTATGTCCAGCTTTGGTTTCTTTACCTTTCCCTACATGCTTAGAGAGGATCAAACGGAGCATTGGCTAACCTACATCGAACATTCAAAAATCAGTATTCAGGCCTATTACCTCTCTAAAATCTTCCGAGTTCTTATGAACTTTATGGTTGCTATCATCGTAACTTTCTGTGTGGGAGCTTTTGTGCGTGATGTTAAGATGCCATTATCACATTGGCTCGGTTCAGGCGCTCTTTTACTCTTGTCAAGTCTAGTTTTCCTCTCCTTTGGCTTACTCCTAGCCCAAATTAAGTCCCAACAAATCATGGCTATCGTCGGAAATATCGTCTTTCTTGGACTTGCTATTATCGGTGGTTCTTGGATGCCAGTTACCATGTTTCCAATATGGGTTCAGCACATTTCTGAGTGGACACCCATCTATCATATTAATCAGTTGGTAGTCAATTTCGCAAAAAAAGGGGAATTTTCATGGAAATCACTCATTTTTATCTTGGTCTATGCTACAATAGCTACAGGCTTAGCCCTTTTTATCAAATCTTACAGAGAAAGTGACCATGTTTAGAACATACCAGAAAAATGATTTTGCTTATTTTGTTAGTCTGATTTTCCTAGTCTTCCCGATCTTAGGAGTTTTTGGTGGGTATTTTCCAGTTTGGACCTTAGTTTTGACGGGTCTGTTTACCATCGCTTATCTCCTTATGGTGTATTTGAAACAAGCCTATAGCAAGTGGATTCCCTTTCTGTGGTTTTACACTCTAGCTTACATTATCTTTATGTCCATGACCTTCCAGGGTGGCATGATGTGGTTTGTTTTTTTCAACGTCAATCTTCTCGTTTGGCGCTTTGAGGATAGCATATCATCTTATCGATTCTTTTCCTTTCTAGTGACCCTCTTGATTTTGACGTCATCATCCTTCCTATTGACAGACGATTTGAGTACCCACCTCATGTCTATGGCTATTACCTTATTTTCTTTGGGAATGTACTATTTTCAAAACCGTATACGTCAGGAGAGAAAGATGGAAGAGGCCCTTGCGGAGCAGAATCGGACCATTAATATCCTGTCAGCTGAAAATGAGCGCAATCGTATCGGTCGTGATTTGCACGATACCTTAGGACATACCTTTGCCATGATGAGTCTTAAAACCGAGTTGGCTCTGAAACAGATGGACAAGGAGCAGTATGAAGCTGCTAGAAAGAATCTGGAAGAATTGAACCAGATTAGCCGAGACTCCATGTACGAGGTGCGTGAGATTGTCAATAAGCTCAAATACCGAACGGTGGCAGAGGAGTTACTGGAACTCGAGCGACTCTTTGACCTATCAGATATCGTCTTGACCGTGGATAGTAGCCTTGACTTAGACAGCCTGTCACCTGTTAGCCAGTCGACCTTGTCCATGGTGCTTCGTGAACTGGCCAATAATGTCATCAAACATAGCCAGGCTGATAGCTGTCAGATTCGTCTAAGACGTGATCATGGTATTGTCCTTGAGTTTGAGGATGATGGTTGTGGCTTTGAGGAAGTCACTGGACAAGAACTACACAGTATCAGAGAGCGCCTGAGTTTGGTAGATGGAGACTTGGAAATTGTGTCTCAATCGCATCCAACAATCATTCGTGTGCATTTGAAAGAGGGAGGAAAAGCATGAAATTATTAGTTGCCGAAGACCAGTCAATGTTGAGGGATGCCCTCTGCCAACTCCTCATGCTGGAGGACGATGTTGAAGAGGTCCATGCAGCCAGTGATGGTCAAGAAGCCATTACTCTTTTGGAAAAAGAAGAGGTTGACGTGGCCATTTTAGACATTGAAATGCCAGTTAAAACAGGCCTGGATGTTCTTGAGTGGATCCGTAGTAACCAAAGAGAAACGAAGGTCGTTATAGTGACCACCTTCAAACGAAAAGGCTATTTTAAACGAGCCCTGGCAGCCCACGTGGATGCCTATGTGCTCAAAGAGCGTTCCATCAGTGACCTCATGGCGACCATCCATACCGTCCTAGCAGGCCAAAAGGAGTACTCGCCAGAGCTAGTTGAAGGTGTCGCCTTTGACAATAATCCACTTAGCCAACGCGAACAAGAAGTCCTGGCCATGGTTGCCCAAGGGTCAACCAACCAAGAAATCGCCGAAAGCCTCTTTCTCTCAAATGGAACCGTCCGAAATTACATGACAGCCATCCTGACCAAACTCGATGCAGGAAATCGAACAGAAGCCGTCCGCATTGCCAAAGAAAAAGACTGGCTGGGGTGAGGAGAGATAGATAAGAATGAAGTCACCAGATGGTGGTTTCAGATTGAAGAAAAGACCTCAGAAGTTATACTTATGAGGTCTTTTCTTGCTTCGAAGGAGTATAATAAAAGAAAAGGTATTTGATGAGGTGCCCACATGTTTCACAAAGAAAATCCTTAATAAAATCGACGACAAGTAGGATTCTATACGCTTGATGAACTTGTACCTAAAGACCATTTTCTAAGAAAAGTCGAGGAAACAATTGATTTTTCTTTTATTTATGATCTTGTCGAAGATAGTTATTCCTCGGATAATGGTCGCCCTAGTCTAGACCCTGTTTTATTAGTTAAGATTCCGTTGATTCAATGTTTTTATGGCATTCGTTCTATGCGCCAAACCATCAAGAACATTGAAGTAAATACAGCTTACCGTTGGTTTCTTGGCTTATCTCTGGATGATGCAGGAATTAATTATTGGTGATCTACTACCGTTTACTATGATTTTAGAACGTAAACCACCAAAATATAATGATAGTCTAATCCGAAAAATATTACTTAAGGTCTATAGGTTTATGCAAGTTTTTATAAGAAAAACGTCAGAATTAAGATTGAAAAATAGTCACGTCAGTTAAGTATCTCGGTTAAATAAAGTGAATCTAATATTTGTTACCCCACCTTTAGTAGAACTATGCTAAAGATTTTTTTGAAAAAAATTTGCATTCGAGGAAATATTTCATGCTTAGTGTAATCTTGATAGTTAATAAATGATATAATTAAAAGCAACAGTTGAACAGAGGTGAAGTATGTCAATTTCTTATAACAAGTTATGGAAGTTATTGATTGCTTTGAATATGAGCAAAACTCAACTCTGCAAAATATCAGGCGTCGGCCCTAATGTAATTGAATAACTCGGAAAAAATAAGTTAGTGGCCAAGGAATCATTTTTGAAAATTATGTCGACTTTGAATGTTGATGTCAGTGAAATAATTAGTTCATATGTTATAAACGTGAAGGATGTTAAATAAATGGCAAAAAATAAGGTTTTAAGCATTACTGAAATTGAAGATGGTGTAAAAAGATTACTTTCGAAAAATAGCGGGGATGATTTTATCACCCAATTTTTGGCTTTGTATGATATTCCTAAAACATCAATC
Source organism: Streptococcus sp. ACS2 (assembly GCF_000525585.1). Classification (NCBI taxonomy): domain Bacteria; kingdom Bacillati; phylum Bacillota; class Bacilli; order Lactobacillales; family Streptococcaceae; genus Streptococcus; species Streptococcus sp. ACS2. The sequence continues at coordinate 120,454 of NZ_JALT01000038.1, read as the reverse complement.
ACACGTGCAAAATCAAAATTCGATAAAGGTGGACCATTTATAATTAAGAATAAACTTCACTATGAAGAAATTGAAGGCGATGTCGTCATTGCGATTGATGCGATTGCTCAGTCAATTAAAGAACAAAAATCTAAACCACGATATATCATCGTAAACGATTATTCTGATATCGCTGCAATTGATACGAAAACACATGAAACGCTAAATATTCCAATTGAAGAACTGCCAGCAAATGCTGACTTTTTCTTAGCTTGGAATGGAATTGAGAAGGCTGATTATCAAGCTGAAAACCCAGCAGACCGTAAAGCAGCTGAACGTTTTGCAAAATTGTATGATGTGGTGGCAAAAGATAATCCAGATGCTAATGAACATGCATTTAACCTGTTCCTGATTCGCGTGCTGTTCTTGTTATTCGCAGAGGACACAGGAATTATGAATAAGGGTTCTTTCACAAATGTTCTAAAGACAAGAACACTTGAGGATGGTTCGAATTTTAATGAAGTCATAAAAGAGCTATTTGCGATTTTGGATATTAATGAGTTAGCCCGCAGCGGCAAAGATGAATGGTTACTCGAGTTTCCATATGTTAATGGAAAATTATTCGGTGAACCACATGTAGATTTGAACTTTTCAAAAGTTTCAAGAGAACTGCTTATTGAGGCTGGGGAACTATTGAATTGGAATGAAATCAATCCCGATATCCTTGGCGCAATGATTCAATCGGTTGCATCAGCCGAAGACCGTCATGTTGCTGGTATGCACTATACAAGTGTGCCGAATATCATGAAAGTCATCAAACCTTTATTCTTAGATGATTTGACGGACGCTTTTGAAGCGTTAAAAATTCGGAGTGAAGAAAACGAGTTGAAAGATATTACAGAAAAAACTCGTAACGATAATAGGAAATCAATCATTAACGAACTCGGTTCTTTATTGACAAGAATTTCCAAGATTAAATTTTTAGATCCAGCTAGTGGATCCGGAAATTTCTTAATCATTGCTTATAAAGAAATCCGTCGACTTGAAATCAAAATTTTACAGTTATTGGGTGATTTACAAGATAATGATTCAATGCCACTATCAGTTATTCATCTCGGGAATTTTAACGGAATTGAATTGGATGACTTTGCGCATGAGGTAGCAAGACTTTCTTTATGGATTGCTGAGCACCAAATGAACAAGGAGCTCGAAGAAGCAATTCCAGGGACCATTGCTGAGTTGTTGCCATTAAAAGATGCCGGTAATATAGTATGTGCTAATTCCCTAAGGATTAACTGGAATGATGTCCTACCTCATAAACCAGATGACGAAGTTTATCTTATGGGAAATCCCCCATATATTGGCGGAAAGAAAATGAAGAAAGAGCAGAAAGAAGATAACAAACTTCTATTTGAAACAAAAGTTTCAGGTTGGAAGAATATGGACTATATATCTGGGTGGTTCTATTTAGGGGCTGAATATATTAAGAATTCAGTCTCAAGAATGGCTTTTGTATCAACCAATTCAATTAATCAAGGTGAACAAGTATCGATGTTGTGGCCATTGTTGCTTGAACAATTAAGAATTGATTTTGCTTATCCTTCTTTTAAATGGAGTAATTCAGCTAAAGGGCAGGCTGCAGTAATCGTAGAAATTGTAGGGTTGTCAGATAAAAAGACAACACTCAATGTATCACCGAAAATCTATTCTGAAGACGGAACGGTGAGAATGGTTGACAATATTAGTCCGTATTTAACTTCTGGAGAAAATGTTTTTGTGAAGAAGCAAAGCCGTCCAATATCTAGTATTCCCAAAATGGACCTAGGAAGTATGCCTAAAGATGGTGGAAACTTTATTGTTGAGGAAGATGATTATCATGAAATAATAGACGAATACCCCGAATTAAAAACAATAATTCGCCCATATTTAGGATCAAAAGAATATATAAATGATGAACTTAGGTATGCCATTTGGTTACCAACGAAAGAAGAATATGATGAATACAAAAATATTCCGCTAATTAAAGAGCGAATTCAAAAAGTAAAAGAATTTAGGCTAGAGAGTGACGCGGAAAGCACTCGTGAGGCAGCCGACTACGCTTATGCGTTTAAGCAAAAAGGAAACCAAGTAAATGCAGATAAAGCGGGTATCAAATCAAGTATTGTCGCGCCTAGGGTTTCTTCGAGCAATCGTGAATACATTCCTTTTGGATATGTGGGTGGAGAAACTATTGTTTCAGACTCTGCAAATGTCATTTTTGGGGCTCCGATTTGGCTTTTGGCGTTAATTGAATCCAGAATTCATATGACATGGGTAAGAGCAGTCGGTGGAAGGCTTAAAACGGATTACCGATATTCTTCTAATGTTGTTTATAATACCTTTCCTATTCCTAGTCTTTCAACACAGCGAAAAAATGAAATGACTAGGGTAATGACCGAAATTTTGGATTTACGCGAATACGAAGGCGGTACATTAGCGGATTTATATAACAAAGATACCATGCCAGAATCATTACGCAAGAAGCACGAGGAACTGGATGGGATTGTTGATAGAGCTTATCAGCAACGTCCGTTTGAATCTGACGAAGATCGACTTGGAACACTACTAAAACTCTATCAGGAGATGACAACGAATGACTAGTAATTTATTTGAAATTAATTTTGATAAAAATCAATCGAAAACAACAAACGACCTCGGTATGCGTGAAATGCAAGAACGTGTTTATGAGAAACGTGCGTCGCAATACTTACTCGTGAAATCACCACCAGCTTCAGGGAAATCACGTGCGTTGATGTTTGTTGGCTTGGATAAGCTTCATAATCAAGGAATTAAGAAGGTTGTCATTGCAGTTCCTGAACGTTCAATTGGTAAATCATTTAAAGATACTGAATTATCAAAGTTTGGTTTTTATTGGGATTGGGAAGTAAAACCAAGTAATAATTTAACTATTGGCGGCGGCGAAAAATCGAAGGTTCAACATTTTGTTAAATTCATGAACTCGACAGATCCTAGTGATAATATCCTGATTGCTACACATGCTACGTTGCGATTTGCTTTTGAAGAGTTGGATGATTCACTGTTTGACAATACGCTTTTAGCAATCGATGAGTTCCATCATGTCAGCCGCGACGATAATTCTGTGTTAGGCAATGCCTTGCGTAGCATCATGTCAAACTCCAATGCGCACATCTTAGCAATGACCGGTTCATATTTCCGTGGCGACTCCATTCAGATTCTTGAACCATCCGACGAAGATAAATTTGATAAGGTCACTTACACTTATTATGAGCAGTTGGAAGGTTACAGATATCTAAAATCCTTCGCAATGGGTTATAGTTTCTATCGTGGAAAATATACAGATGCTTTGGATAAAGTAATTGATGTAAATAAAAAATCAATCATCCATATTCCCAATGTTAATTCTGGCGAGTCTACTAAAGATAAGTATGCGGAAGTGGATGAAATACTTGATTTATTAGCGGACGAAGGTAATATCACACAGAACGAGGATGGTATTTATGAAATTGAACATCCTGACGGAAAAAAACTATTAGTGGCCGACCTCGTGAATGAAGAAGGACGTGAAAAAGTCTCAGCCTATCTAGCAAATATTACGGATGACATTGAAGACCTTGATAAGCTTGATATCATCATTGCTTTGGGGATGGCAAAAGAAGGATTCGATTGGCCGTTTGCAGAATATGCATTGACAATTGGCTATCGTAACTCGTTAACTGAGGTGATTCAAATCATTGGTCGTGTTACGCGTGATAGTCCCAATAAGACTCATGCGCAGTTTACAAATCTTATTGCTCAGCCAGATGCACAGGATGATGAAGTACTCTTTGCGGTTAACAGCATCATGAAGGCAATTTCTGCTTCATTGCTTATGGAACAAGTGTTAGCTCCAGTTTACAAGTTTAAACCAAAAGATGATAAGCCAGACAAACCTGGCGATCTTTCAATTAGAGGATTGAAACCTGCTGATACTACGGAACGCACGAAAAAAATCATCGAAAACGATATGGAAGATTTGAAATCTAGTATTTTGCAGAGTCAAGATATTCAAAACGCCATTGTTTCAGGCGCTGATGCGAAGATGATTAATAAAACATTGATTCCCCGTGTTATCATTGAACGTTATCCTGATTTGACGAATGAGGAGCTAGAAACCGTTCGTCAGCATACAGTTGCCGATATAAATATTGCGGCTGGACGGACAACAACTTCAGAAGATGGTAGCCGCGAAATTATTAAGATGGCCGATCGTTTCATTAACATTGATGAATTGAATATTGATTTAATTGATCAAGTGAATCCGTTCCAACGTGCGTATGAAGTGATTAGTCGTGATATTGATGCACCGACTCTTCGGTTTATTCAGGATTATTTGTCATCAAATAAGTATGATTTTACTGACGAACAATTGGTTGCGGCCTACCAAGCTGCTAAGAAGTTCCGTGCAGAAAATGGTCGAAATCCTGATCGAAATAGTAAAGATGATGGTGAAAAATACTTGGCCTTTGCTTTGCTACGACTTGCTGAGATAAAACGTGAAAGAGAGGCAGCGAAAGAAGATGGCGAATAGTTTAGACAGCATCTTTGAAGATGACGCTTTTGATGATTTAACCAAGCAAGTTGAAAAGAAGAAAGTTGTAAAACAAGATCCCGAAGTTGCTAAATTTCAGGAGATCATAGACTTTGTGAATGAAAATGGACGAGAGCCGGGAAAAACATCTGAATGGTCTAGTGAACGTGCATTGTGGGCCCGTCTTAGCGGATTTCGGGGAAAAACTGAAAGAGCTGAGAAGGTTAAGAAGTATGATAATCTTGGTTTATTGGATAAGGAATTCGAACCTGATGGAGAGTTTCTTACTGATTCAGTTGAAATCGATGACGAGTTAAATCTGGATGATATCTTAGGGTCAGATGATATGATTGACGATTTTTCAGACTTGTTGGATGTTTCTCGATATCGTAGAACAGTGAATGCTGCAGATAAAATTGGTCGGAGAAAACATGCAAGTCATTTTGAAAAGTATAAGAGCTTATTCGATCAAGTGCATGCAGATATCGCATCTGGCAGACGAAAAATTATCCCGTTTGAACAGTATGATATTCACGAAAATAGATTTTACATCCAAAATGGAGTAATGATGTATATCGTTTCCATTTCGAAGGATACCTTTATCGCTGATAATGGGAAGACAAATGCCAGAATGCATGTTGTTTACGAGAATGGGACAGAGAATAAGAATCTGTTGTTACAATCTTTAGCTTCATCTCTTTATTCGACTGAACGTCATGGAAGAATGGTGACAGAACCAGTGGATGAGGAAACGTTAGCTGAAAGTTTTGGAGAAGAGTTCACGACAGGTTATATCTACGTGTTGAGGTCATTAAGCACGAATCCGGATATTAGTAAATGGACCAATCTTTATAAAATTGGATTCACTCGGAATGATGTGGAAAGTAGGATTGCTAATGCGAAAAATGATGTAACATATTTAAATGCACCTGTAAAAATTATGCTTTCTGCTAAAGTGCAAAATGTGAACGCTCAGCTGCTTGAACGAACCCTGCATCATGCATTCCAGGACAAACAAGTTGTCTTTCAGGATGGAAATTTCAAAAAAGCGACTGAGTGGTACATGCTTCCATTAAATGATATTGAATTAAAAATCAATGAAGTAATCGCTGGATTACAAAAATAAATATGAAAATGTACTGTACTCCTAAATTGGATATTGTGCTTTTTATATTTTTCTAAATTGGTCAAATTATTTTAGATTTTCACAAGTAACCCAGATAAACGTGGTAGGATGTTTGATAGTTCAAAGACGTATTAAAACAAATTGAGAGATTATATTAAAAGCCATCTGTTTCAACAGTTCGAATAGCCTTAATAAGCTGTTAGAGTGTTCATTTGGCCTTCAATGTTCAAGTAATTCTTAATCATAAAAGAAAATATTAATGTCATGCTCATTTGAAATAAACTTACAGTTAGCAATTTCTTTATCACAATCAAAGGTGATTGACTTAAAGAGATGTTTAGAAATTTGAGACAGTCATTGATGGATAGACGTTTTACTATTACTGTTGTTACACCCTTGTTTTTTAGCGTGATGATGACCTTTGAGAGAGTTTTTACCATGGTAGTGACTGCACTTTTTAGGTATCCAAACTCTGTATGAAAATCATGATAGAGATCAGCTCTTTGGCGTAAGTCTCTGCGAAATGTTTGTTTTTCATGTTCTTTCTTCATGGCTTATGGAATTCTTTTTGGATGAAGACTTTCATCTTTTCCATAACTTGGTTCTAAAGCTTACAACTACTTGAAGCAATTGTTCAAAGGAATTTTTATCATTGTGTAAAGTTATGATTTATACTCACAGAGCTCAAAAAAGTAATTATTCCAAATTCTTTTTAGATTGTCTATCATTAAGTCACCATATGGTGGCTTTTTTGTACCTTATAATCTATCTAAATATTCACAAGCAAGCCAAGTCCAGAATTCAACAGAAATTAAATGACCAATCTCCTGTAGATTATAGAAAACTGGTCGCATAAGAGGTTTTTCTCTTGTCCCATTATTGGCGTGCAGTACCGGGTGGTTTTGATTTTTTCAAGTATCAAAACTATTTTCTCTTTTTCGAGAATAACACTTGGTTTCCTTTTTTAACTGCTTTATAATAGAGTAATACTGAGGTCTTCTGCTGTGATAAAGAAGGCAGATTTTAGGAGATGAGAAATTGGCTTTTTGTGTTTAGAGGACACGGTTTGTTGATTTTTTACTGTAGGAGATAGATATGGCAATGATAGAAGTGCAACATCTTCAGAAAAATTTTGTGAAGACAGTCAAGGAACCGGGGTTGAAGGGGGCTTTGCGTTCCTTTATTCATCCTGAAAAGCAGACCTTTGAAGCGGTCAAGGATTTGACCTTTGAGGTGCCCAAGGGGCAGATTCTAGGTTTTATCGGGGCAAATGGTGCTGGGAAGTCGACCACCATTAAAATGCTGACAGGAATTTTAAAGCCGACATCTGGCTATTGTCGGATTAACGGCAAGATTCCGCAGGATAATCGCCAGGATTATGTCAAGGATATTGGAGTCGTTTTCGGACAACGCACCCAGCTATGGTGGGATTTGGCCCTGCAAGAGACCTACACGGTTTTGAAAGAGATCTATGATGTACCGGACTCGCTTTTCCATAAGCGCATGGATTTTTTGAATGAAGTCTTGGATTTGAAGGAATTTATCAAGGATCCTGTGCGGACTCTTTCCCTAGGTCAACGGATGCGGGCGGATATTGCGGCTTCCTTGCTTCACAATCCCAAAGTTCTCTTTTTAGATGAGCCGACTATTGGTTTGGATGTGTCGGTCAAGGACAACATTCGTCGGGCCATTACTCAGATTAATCAGGAGGAAGAGACAACTATTCTCTTGACTACTCATGATTTGAGTGATATTGAGCAACTCTGTGATCGGATTTTTATGATTGATAAGGGGCAAGAGATTTTTGATGGAACGGTTAGCCAGCTCAAGGAGACCTTTGGAAAGATGAAGACTCTCTCCTTTGACCTGACACCAGGTCAAAATCATCTAGTCTCTCATTATGAGGGCTTGCCTGATATGTCCATTGATAGACAAGGAAATACTCTCAATATTGAATTCGATAGTTCCCGCTACCAGTCGGCCGATATTATCAAGCAAACCTTATCTGATTTTGAAGTCCGTGATTTGAAGATGGTAGATACGGATATTGAAGATATTATCCGTCGCTTCTACCGAAAGGAGCTCTAAGATGGTCAAATTGTGGAGACGTTATAAACCCTTTATCAATGCAGGGATTCAGGAGTTGATTAGCTATCGAGTCAACTTTATTCTCTATCGGATTGGTGATGTCATGGGGGCTTTTGTCGCATTCTATCTCTGGAAGGCTGTCTTTGACTCCTCCCAGGAGCCTTTGATTCAGGGCTTCAGTATGGCGGATATCACCCTCTACATCATCATGAGTTTTGTGACCAATCTTTTGACCAGGTCTGATAGCTCCTTTATGATTGGAGATGAGGTTAAGGATGGCTCCATTATCATGCGTTTGCTGAGACCAGTGCATTTTGCGGCCTCTTACCTTTTCACCGAACTTGGCTCCAAGTGGTTGATTTTTATCTCTGTTGGACTGCCATTTTTAAGTGTCATTGTTTTGATGAAAATCCTGTCTGGGCAAGGGATTGTAGAAGTGCTGGGGTTGACGGTTCTATATCTCTTTAGCTTAACGCTCGCCTATCTGATTAACTTTTTCTTTAATATCTGTTTTGGTTTTTCAGCCTTTGTATTTAAAAACCTTTGGGGTTCCAATCTACTCAAGACTTCCATAGTGGCCTTTATGTCTGGAAGTCTGATTCCCTTGGCTTTCTTTCCAAAGGTGGTTTCAGCTATTCTCTCCTTCTTACCTTTTTCATCCTTGATTTACACTCCGGTCATGATCATTGTTGGGAAATACGATGCCAGTCAGATGCTTCAAGCGCTTTTGCTCCAGTTCTTCTGGCTTATAGTGATGGTGGGCTTGTCTCAGTTGATTTGGAAACGAGTCCAGTCATTTATCACCATTCAGGGAGGTTAGTATGAAAAAATACCAACGCATGCATCTGATTTTTATCAGACAATACATCAAGCAAATCATGGAATACAAGGTGGATTTTGTAGTAGGTGTCTTGGGAGTCTTTCTGACTCAAGGTCTGAACCTCTTGTTTCTCAATGTTATCTTTCAACATATCCCATCCCTAGAAGGTTGGACCTTTCAAGAGATTGCCTTTATCTATGGATTTTCCTTAATTCCAAAGGGATTAGATCATCTCTTTTTTGACAATCTCTGGGCTTTAGGTCAACGACTAGTTCGAAAAGGGGAGTTTGACAAGTATCTGACTCGTCCTATCAATCCTCTCTTTCACATCCTCGTTGAGACCTTTCAGATTGATGCCTTGGGGGAACTTTTGGTCGGTTGCATTCTATTGGGAACAACAGTATCAAGCATTGCTTGGACGCTTCCAAAATTCCTGCTTTTCCTAGTCTGTATTCCATTTGCTACCTTGATTTATACTTCCTTGAAAATAGCGACAGCCAGTATCGCTTTTTGGACTAAACAGTCAGGTGCCATGATTTACATTTTCTATATGTTTAATGATTTTGCCAAGTACCCGATTTCTATTTACAATTCGCTCCTTCGTTGGTTGATCAGTTTTATCGTGCCTTTCGCCTTTACGGCTTATTATCCAGCTAGCTATTTCTTGCAGGGTAAGAATGGGCTCTTTAACATCGGTGGTTTGATTCTGATTTCCCTTGTCTTCTTTTTCATTTCCCTCAAACTCTGGGATAGGGGTTTGGATGCCTACGAAAGTGCTGGCTCGTAAGGGGGAAAGATGGATTGACCATCACAGACTCTACACTGGCTGAGAAAATAAAAAGGTCTGTCTAGATCTTTATGATTTAATCATTACGCACCAAAGCAATGATTATTTCGAAGGTTTAAGCAATGACTTTAAGTACCAGCAGTCTACTACCAAGTCTTGAATGCTACTCTTAAAAGAGATATACATAGAGCAAGTTAGTCTTAGAAGATAAATCGCTCTATATCGTTCGAAAGGCTAAACAATACTTGAAGGATGAAGAAAATCATCTGAAAATTTCTCAATCGAATAGAGATTAATTGGAAGTGCTTGAAAAAACTGTACTGATTCCTAAAAGTTAGATTTTTTCTGTCTAACTTTAGGGCTATCGTTCTTATATCTTATTTTAGGTAGTTTTTTACTATTATTTCTAAGTTTTGTGATGTGGTACTTATTTATTATTTTGGCATTATCAGGGCAATTTAAGAAAACCAAATATTTGAAAATCTTGGAGAAGGAAGAGAAACCCTACTAAGCTATTTTTATTGAAGTATTCACCCCTTTGGGTGTTTTCTTTTTCAGCTTATCGGTGAACTTGCGAATGCTAAATAATCAGATATAATGAAAAGTAAGTCTATTTCAAAAATGAATATAGGAGATAAATTGATGGATTATAAGAGGATTTTGAAAAAATATACCCTTATTTTACGTATCACTACTGTATTACTTATTATTTTGTTATTTTTCCTTAGATGGCTCTTTTTAGAAAATTCCACTATACAGTTGATCGCTTTAGTAAGCGTCGTTGGTCTAGTCCTTATATTAAAAAATTACTTAAATAGCTTACTTGTAGGGGAAACTCAAAAGATCCTTAAAGAAACGATGGGTTTGGATTTCTGGTATGAATCTATTCAACTGTATGGTAAGTCTCGACGTAAAAAGAATCAGATCAATGCTAGGATTGCATCTATTACCTACGCTTACATGATTGGCGACTTCCCATCGGTCATCAACCAAACAGAGGAATTACAATTTGCAGGTATTAGGAAGACTTACCTTGATTTTCTATGGTTTATTTCCCTGAAAGCATCCTTACTTTCTGGAAAAATAAACAATAAAGATGACCTTTTAAAATCACTCCATTATCTAAACTCTAAAGACGAGAAAGCAAAAGAAGTCGAGCAGAGGGAATTTATTGCTATGTACGATATTCTTGTGGAGCGTAAACCCAATGATTTCTTTAATCAGACGACTGCTCCACAGGCCTTTGAACGACTCGAACTTCAGTATTTTAAAGCCTTAAACGAGCAATTAAGTGGAAATAAGGCTCAAGCCAGAAGCTTGTTTGAAGAGATTGCACAAGAAGATGAGCGCCTGTACTTTGTACAAATGGCAAGACATTGGTTGGCCAACAATGGGGAAGGGATTCTCAAATATTCAGAACAGGAGTTAGAAAGAATCGAGACTCTAACTGCCGATTTACCGAGCCTAGAACTTGGGAAACCTAAAAAGAACAAGAAAAAATGGTTATGGCTTCTCTTGATTATTCCAGTCCTAATGCTGCTGGGAATTATTCAAACAACCATTGATGAGAAAAAATCAGATGATGGCATTTATTATCTCATCGTCAAAAATCAATCAACAAAAACAGCAACAATCGATAAACGTTTTTGGATAAAAATAGACGGTGAGCAGATTTCTCTAAAGGATGTGGAGGGAGAGCATACCTATCACTTTGACTCCCAAAACGATGAATTCACCAAAGATTCGGAGACTTATAGTTGTATGTTACATGACGGTACCCTACTTCTTGTAAATGATGGCATAGAGAATGAACAAGCAGAGTATGTCAGCCCTGAAAGTAGTTGGTATTCAGGTTATGAACAAGGAAAAGTCAAAATAGAGAAGTAGCTTAAACTGGAAAGACAGGCAAATAGAAGGCTTGAGTATAGTAAGAGAGGGGGGACAGTTAATAAATGAAAAAATCAATCTTTAGTGCAAGTTTTGAAGAGAGTTTAAATTTATTAGACGATGCTTCGCTTCAGTATATAAAAAAAGACTATTACGAAAAACTTGGAAAAGGTTTAAATAATGGAAAGCCAAGTATTGGCTTTAGAATAAAAAGTATTCTCTACAGTATTTTGTTTGTATTCGGATGCAACTTTCTCTTGGCCATATTTGCCTCTTCTTTGGATGTTGCAGAGACTAAGGATTTAACTCTGCCAGTTCACAAGCCATCACTGTTGACCCCTGAATTATTCCTTATTTGTTGTTTTATTTGGCTATCACTCGTTCTTATTGGAAAATTTGTGCGAAAACCATTTCTTCGACCATACAGATATCTCTTTCATATCGAGACCTTTTTGTTTTGGTTCTTTCTTGAATTCAATCTCTTGGCCATAACTGTAGCTCTACCGACCCTAATCTCACTAGGTATCTGTTTCATTTATATTCTCTTGTTTATCATTGCCCTAATATTCCTCCGTATGGAGAAAAAAAGTTTAACCACTTGTTTATTTGGCGAGAAGATTGGAGAGACGCTACTTGATAGGATAGCAAGCCTAATCGCTACCTATGGTTCAGGAGTGCTAGGACTTGCTGTAATCATCAAAATAATCTTATCGCATTCGGGTATAGCAGTTTCACAAAGCTTGACTTTGTTAGGTATGTTCTTGACATGGATAATCATAGATATTGGATTATTGGCAATGGTTATCTTCATGGAGTTCCCTTTCTTTTTAGAAGGTTACTACAAAATAAAATATCCTGAAGAATACCGCGACTGGGAAGGCAAATCAGTAGAAGACTGGTATGGGAAGCGGTACTTGAAGAAACACAAGGAGTTGTTGGAAGCTAACAATGAAAAAGAAATCAATCTTTAAAGCTAGTTTTGAAGAATCTTTAAATCTATTAGATGATGGTATTTCGGGAAAATTTGCTCAGGAAAATTATCAAGATGCTTTAAAAAAAGAAAAATACAGAGGGACCTTGAAGTCGTATATTTGGTTAGTGATTTTGACGATCTTATTTATAATCGGTCCTAATTGGTTGATTGTTGCTTTAAATGATTATTTATTTTATCATGCTAATCCTAGAGATTTGTCAGTAGGCTTGTCCGAAATTAATTTTCTTCCATACTGGGCATTTTGGATGGGGCTAGCAATATGGATTCTGTTGATTATATTAGGAAAGCGATTCAACCAACAGTTCATTTTAATCTATAGAGGTCAGTTTCATTTTATGGTTTCTTTTATAATATGGCTGCTAATTGAACTTAATCTTTTCTTGATGAATTTACTTTATGGTTTAGTTGGATATTTGGGGTTATTTGCCATGGAAGGATTAATTCTATTCACAATCATTTATATGATACGTGATAAGTCTACCTCATTGCTAAATTTATTATATGGTGGTACTGAAATAGAGAGTTCGACCGATAGAGTGTTTAATAGAGTATTTAGATTCATTGTCAAGTATGGTGGAGTAGTCGTAGCACCCTGGATAATTTTTCGTATGATATTTTCGGATTCAATAAGAAATGTAGATAGTCTGGTTGGAGGATTAAGCGTTCTATTTTTATTCCTAGTGTTCAATATACTAATTGCTGCCTTTGAAATTTATTTCATGTTTCCCTATATGTTGCAAGCCTACTACAAATGGAAATATCCTGAAGAATACCGTGACTGGGAAGGCAAGTCAGCAGAAAAATGGTATGGGAAAAAGTATTTGAAGAAGCATAAGGACAAGTTTAAGTGAAAAAATTGAAATAATAAAAGAGGCATCTGAGTTTAACTTCAGATGCTTCTTTGGTAGTTATTACATTTAGAATGAATCACGTTTAAAATGTTGCTGATATATTTGTCTATTCTAAGTTTAAATCTTTTTCCATTTCCATTTTAAGATTTTTGATGAAGACTTGGTCACCGAAGGCTTGAGATAACACCTGAGCCGTATTATAGATTTCTCTTGCTTTGTCTAGGTCATTTTCAAAATATAAATAATATTTCGCTTCAAAAATGAGTACGGCGGGTTTGTAAGCATGTTGTAGCGTCTTATCAATAATAGTATGCATTTTATCGACAATAGTTTTCATATTTCTATAATCATGATGCATCACATAGATTCCACCTATAGTTGACAATGCCCCCAGTAGTTCAACATTAACTAGCTCTTCCCCTTGTAATTCTTGATTAATTAATTTACATCGAAAACTTTCAACAATTTCTTCATCATAGTCACCAACTTGACATTGAAAGGTATAGTATTTTATTAGCAGAAGGTCATTCAAGGTGTACTCTTCTTTTTTTAATACCTGGTTCAAATAGTCTTCATATACAATCTCAACAAGATCTTCTTTCTTCTCTTCAGATATAAAATTCAGGGTTCTTTCAATGATATCAATGGTTAAAAGTTCTTCTTCTGGTAGAATATCAATATAGTTGTCGTAGAGTTCCTCAATATCTTTTAGCTTCTTCTTGATACGTTCGGGGTCGCCATAGACAGGAGACTTCATGAGTTTATATTTAGCCTTGTAATAGTCTTCAGGAATGTCTAGTTTTGTTTCACCTAGCAAATAGTTGAGGGAAACTCCCAATTTATCACTGATATACTGCAGTTTGACAATAGTTGGTAATGAGCGACCGAGTTCAATTCTCATCAGTTGTTTTACTGTTATTTCTTCCTCAGTATCACAAACTTGCTCTCGAGTTAGCCCTTGGCGCTCACGTTCTTGACGAATTCTTTTTCCAATTTCTACTTTAATATTCTGAGACATATATTACCCTTATGATTTAGATTTTTAATACTACTATAACGTAAAATCGAAATAAAGTCCAAAAGCCATAATAGAAGTAGTGTAAAATAAAACCTATAGGTGTTTACAGTTATGAAATAATCTCAATTTGCGAGCTCAATGACCTGCAATTTTCCTCTCAAATATTATTTAGAATATTAAAAAATGTTATAATAGGAGATGAGAAAGGAGGAGTCGATGATGAAGATCTTAGCAATCAATCCTATTTCGTTTAAAAAAAGAATGATTGAATTTCTATTCGATTATCTTTTCATTCTAGCTTATTTAGGTCTTCTGTTTTTAAGTTCTATGCCTATATACATTATTTTTTTTAATGGCGTCCCAGAGTTTACAGAAATTCAGTCGCAGTGGCTTGTATTTTTCACCTCTGTTTTGCCAATCACGCTCCTTTTCACATTCTTGGATTATAAACATGATGGCAGTTTTGGGAAGGTAAAAGCTGGACTTGAACTGGTCTACCAGAAAAAAACAGTGCAGGCTAGCTTGACTAGAAATGTCATCAAATTTTTACCTTGGCAACTCGGTCATATGGGCACGATTCATGGCTTATATAGTGATTTTGATGTATTGTCCATTATCCTCTCTATTTCGGCGACTCTCCTCGCAGTTTCCTTACTGGCAATGACGATGTTTCGGAAAGATAAGAGACATCTAGGAGACCTACTAGCACATACACAAGTGCAGCTAAAAGGTGATTAAAATATAGATTGTTTACTTGGTCCATAAGTAAAAATTGAAACGAAACTAAGGAAGTCATCATAATGACCTCCTTTTTCTATTGCTTCAATTACTGTATAATAGAATCTACAGGAGTTTACACTTATGAAACAAACGCATTTTGTGAGGGCTCTTTGGTTTGGTATTCTTGGTGCTCTCTTTTTTGCTTTTACTTTTATTTTCAACCGTAGTATGAACCTTTCAGGTGGGTCCTGGATGTGGAGTGCTAGTCTACGCTATTTGTTTAGCTTGCCTATGCTGGCTGTTTTGGCCTGGCGTAAGGGTGAGCTGGCAGGTGTTCTGTCTGCCATTAAGAAAGCACCCCTGACTTGGTTGATTTGGAGTACGGTTGGTTTTGGGCTTTTCTATGGGCCACTGTCTCTAGCCTCCATTTATGGTGAGTCCTGGTTTGTGGCAGCCACTTGGCAGATTACCATTCTAGCTGGTCTGCTCTTGACACCTCTCTTTGGTCAGAGGGTACCTGGTAAGCAACTGCTTATGACATTGGTTATCCTTTTAGGTATTATTCTCATCCAGATTCCTTACTTTGGTAGTGGTCTTGGTAGCGGTGTGGTTCGTGCCAGTCTCTTGATTTTACTGGCTGCTTTTGCCTATCCTTTGGGCAATCGTAAGATGATGGTCCACTGTAAAGAGGATCAGCTTTCAACGACGCAGCGCGTGTTTGGGATGACCTTGATGAGTACGCCTTTTTGGGTGATCTTATCAGTTTTTGCTGTAACGGATTCTGGACTTCCATCAGGGGGACAGATTTTACAATCTTTAATTGTAGCTGTCTTTTCTGGGGTTGTCGCAACCTTGCTTTTCTTCGAGGCGACTAATCTGGTTAAGCATAACCATAAGCAACTGGCAGTAGTTGAGGCTACTCAGGCTGGTGAAGTTCTCTTTACCCTCTTGGGTGGTTGCCTCTTCCTCGGAGATAGTCTACCTAGCCTTTTGGGATACTTAGGGATTGCTATTGTAACCATTGGTATTATTGGAAATAGCCTGCTAACAGGCTCAGATTAAGCATAAGTATGAGACTTTCGAATGGCAAATTCGGAAGTTTTTTATTTTTATTGAAAATATTATAGAAAAATGCGACATTTTCAGACTATAGTGCTATAATGATATTAAAAGTAAGCGTTTACCGTTTTAATGTAAATCCTAGAGATATTTCCAGAAACTTTGATAGGCTTATTAATAAAGGCGAATGTATTGACTTTGAATTTTCATGAAAACTGAGTTAACATTTAATGTTGCTCTAAAGAAGGAGAAGAGTCATGAATGATACTGTTTGTAAAAATTGGTTTATGCGTAAAAGTGGGAAGACTTGGGTCTATGGCTGTGCCTTGGTAAGTTTTGCAGGTTTGGCTCTGGCTGGTCCTGTCTATGCGGATCAAGTGGAACAGGCAACTGTGAGCCCAACACCTCAAGAAGTGGTAACTCAAACTGACCATCAAGTTGCCCCTCAAGCGGAGCTTGCTCCTAGCACGACCAAGGAAGTCCCCCAAGTGGTAGAGCCGAGCTCGTCTCTTGTTTCCGAATCTGCTAAAACAGCTCAAGAGAATCCCACTCAGCCTAGCCTTGACCAGTCAAAAGAAGTACAAACACAGGCTAGTGAGGCTGAGAAAGTGACTAACCAAGCGCAAGAAGCCGATTTGAATCAGACCAGTCAAGACCAATCTCCAGTTGTAACGAATAGCACCAGTCCTGTTCATGTGACAGCGGAAAAAACGGATTTGCCTAATAATGAAGCGGTTACCAATCTAGAAGGGATGACCGCAGACCAAAATGGTCACTGGGAAATGCAGGCTGACGGTATTCATTCAGAAGCCAAAGACAAGGGAGACTCTTTCCTTTATTCTCAATCTGAGGGCAAGAATTTTATCTATTCAACAGATGTGACCTTCAAGGAAGCTGGTGGTGCCGCTGCCCTCATTTTCCGTGGTAACAATGATAGTAGCGATAAAAATATGTACGGGGTCAATGTAGACTCTGGTAACCATAAGGTTAAGTTTTGGCGTTGGGTCAATAATCATGATATTCAACTTGTAGATGAGAAAGATGTGACACCAACTGCCGATGAAACCTACAATCTTAGAGTAGTTGCGGCTAATCAGTGGCTATCTTACTATGTCAATGATGTGCTTGTCGCAAGTACAGGTGACGCTGTTCTTCAAAAAAGTGACAAGGGCCAACCTCAAGTCCTTCCAGAAGGTTACTTTGGACTTCTTAATTGGAATGCCAATGTCATTTTCAAAAACACCCGCTATGTTAATCTTGATGATGCCAGTCTTCCTTTGATTGACAATCTTGTAGTGACCTCAAAGACAGGTTCTGTTGAAAAACAAGCCCAATTCTTCTCTGAAGAACCACTCCATATTCAATATGTGGGACACAATGCTGAGACAGTAGGCTTTGACATCACTAAGCATAATCCAAATGCTGTTATCAAGGTAGAAGATGCCAAGGGAAATGTCTACACAGATATTTCACAATTGCCAGTGGCTGTAGGTGCCAATTACTTTATTATTGAAAGTAGTATGACTGATTCGCTTGACCGTCCTGTGACCTTGACTTATCGTGTTAATATCCACCGCAGACAGAGTGATGATGTGTATTACAACGAGCTTTATCGTGATCAGTATCATTATTCTGTCAAGGATGGCTGGGCTAATGACCCTAATGGCTTAGTCTTCTACAAGGGACGTTACCATCTCTTCTATCAATTTTACGATGATACCAAATGGGGTCCAATGCACTGGGCCCATGCGACCAGCCGAGATTTACTTCATTGGGATGAAGAGCCGATAGCCTTTTATCCAGATGCGACAGGTCACATGTTCTCAGGCTCTGTCGTGGTTGATAGTACCAATAGCTCAGGCCTCTTCAAATCTCCGGAAGGTGGCCTAGTAGCTATTATCACTTCAAATGGTAATGGGCAACGGATTGAAATCGCCTATAGTGAGGACGAGGGTAGAACTTGGCAAAAATATGACAAGGTAGTTGCCGACTGGTCTCAGGACCCACTTCAAAACCAAGATTTCCGTGACCCTAAGGTCTTCCGCTGGGATAACCAATGGTTTATGGTCCTTGCAGGTGGTCCACTCCGCATTTATTCTTCACAAGACTTGAAGAACTGGCAAGTGGAAACAACCTATAAGGATTTGCATACGGAATGTCCTGACCTTTATCCGATTGTAGCCAATGATGGCGCACTCAAGTGGGTCCTCTCACGTGGCGGTCGTTCTTACAAGGTTGGTGATTTTAAACAAGTGGATGGCAAGTGGGCCTTTGTAGCTGATGATGTTTACCAAGATTATGACGAAATCATGAATTTTGGTAAGGATTCCTATGCTGCTATGACTTATTATGTTCATGATTTTGGAACAGCTGACCATCCAAACATCCCACAATTGACTGAAATTAACTGGATGAACACTTGGGAAGATTATTGCAATCTGGTTGCAGATACTGTAGGTCAAAAATTTAATGGTACCTTTAACCTTAACCTTGACCTTGGTTTGGTTAAATCAGGCGATCGTTACCTTTTAACCCAAACCCCTGTTAAGGCCTATGAAAGCCTTCGTGATACAGACGACGCTCAGTATTTTGAAAATGTCACAGTAGCTTCTGACAATGAACTGCTTAAAGATTTTAAAGGTGACACTTATGAAGTGGTTTCTCACTTTGTACCAGGTAAGGACACGACAGCAGTTGGATTTAACCTTCGCGTCGGTGATGGTCAAGCTACCAAAGTCGTTTACGATTTAACTAAGGAAACTTTGTCTATTGACCGTAGCCAATCTGGTACTATCCTTTCAGATGCTTTTGCTAAGGTTAATAGTCAACAAGTGACTCGCAATGAAGATGGTTCAATTGATTTGCATCTTTATGTGGACCGTGCGAGTGTGGAAGTCTTTGCTAAGGGGAATACGGTAGCTGGTGCTAATCAGATTTTCCCAAGCCCAAGAGCCGTTGGAGCGAGCGTCTTGGTTGAAGGTGGTCCAGCCAAAGCAAATATTGCTATCTACCCAATTAAGAGTACTTGGACTGACAAGAAGGAAGTCACTAAGGCTGTTGCCATGAACACCACAGTTGCAGGTCATTTGGCTCTTGAAGTTGGTCAAAGTAAGGATTTGCAAGTTTACCTCGCACCAGCTTCTGAAGAGCAGGATGTGACATGGACAGTAAGTGATCCAAGTTTGGTGTCCTATACTGAACATGACAATAAACTTTCTCTCAAAGCCCTTCACAAGGGTCATCTCACTGTCACAGCAACTTCAGTTGAAAACCCTTCATTGACCAAGACCTTTAATATTGACATTACGCTCAACAATTTTGCGACCAACCTTAAAGGCTTAAAGGCTGTTACTGGTGATTGGTATATTGATGACGATACCCTTTACGATAGCAATGTTAGTGCCAATGACTTCTTCATGGCCTATGAAAGTAATGGCTTCAAGCAATTTGACTATGATATCGATGTCAAATACCAACATGGCTTGGTCAACCTCTTTGTAGCTGCGGAACGTGAAGAACCAGGTCGTGCCTACTCTGTCCAATTTGCTGATAACGATACTGTTCGTCTCTTCCGTTTTGGTGGTGAAACCATCGCTGAAGCTCACTTGGATAAGGCTATCAATGACGGCCAGTACCACCACGTCAAGGTTGAAAAGGGCAAGGACACCATGACAGTCTATGTCGATGGCAAGGAAGTGCTCCATCATCAATTTGATGCTGTGGATAATTACTTCAATCAAGCCCATGTAGGTGTTGGTCTTTGGGATGGCTCAGTAGAATTCCAAAACTTCTTCGTTACTGAAAAAATGACAAACACAAGCAGTGACACTACTGACGAACCAATTAAACCTGATCCTCAGCTAGAACCTAGTCCAGAGCCAAATCCAGAAAATAAAACAGATGAACCTGAGCATCAGCCTGAGCTTGCTCCAGAGCCTGAACCGACAGGACAAAATAATGGTCACGACAGTACAAACACAGTGCCAGATCCATCTCAGGATAATACTAGTAAGCAAGAAGAAAGTAAGGCTCCAGTGGAAACACCTAAGACTGTCACTCCACTAGTTGAGAACCTTCTCAAAAAATTCAACGCATTTAGTCTCTCAACTTTTCTTGCAAGTATTGCCAAAGAAACATGGCACTTTTTGACAAAATGGCTATTCAGCTAAAATCAAAACGTTGAAAAGGCTATGTAAGAAGAAAAAAACTTAGAAGTATGAGTGCTTCTAAGTTTTTTTGTTTCTACTAAAAATTATCCAAAAATTTCTTTTGCGAGTGCTTTTCCTTTCGGAGTTGCTGCTAAGCCACCTTCAGCAGTTTCACGGAAGGCAGTTGGCATAGCTGAACCAACCTGATACATAGCATCAACGACCTGGTCGACTGGAATGGCTGATGTGATGCCTGCCAAGGCCATGTCAGCAGCTACTAGGGCAAAGCTTGCCCCCATAGCATTACGTTTGACACATGGGACCTCAACCAATCCGGCTACAGGGTCGCAAATGAGTCCCAACATATTCTTAAGCACAAAGCAGATGGCCTGGCTGGCTTGGAAAGGTGTTCCACCAGCAGCCATTGTAATAGCGGCAGCAGCCATAGCAGAGGCGGAACCGACTTCAGCTTGGCAGCCTCCCTCGGCACCAGATATCGAGGCATTATTTGCGATGACTAAGCCAAATGCACCAGCAGTAAAGAGAAAATCCAATTGTTGTGATTCGGTTAAGCCCAGTTTTTCGATAGCAGTTGTAAGAACAGCAGGTAGACAACCAGCTGATCCAGCAGTTGGTGTGGCACAAACCAAGCCCATCTTGGCGTTAGATTCATTGACTGCCATGGCATTTCTAGCAGCACCTAAGACGGCAGAATCAGCCAAGGTCTTTCCATTTTTGATATAGGCATCCAGTTTGGCAGCGTCTCCCCCGGTTAAGCCAGTTGGTGATTTCTCAGGAGACAAACCAGCCTGAACAGACTCCTTCATCACTTCAAGATTTCGAGCCATCAGAGCTAGGATTTCAGGACGTTCCCGTCCAGTTAGCTCTGTCTCTGTAGCAATCATGAGTTTGGCGATATTACCTTGGTAATCTCGGTCAGCTTGTTGAACTAATTCTTCAATAGTGTAAAACATGCAATCCCCCTCTTAGCTGAAAAAGTTGACATTATGTAGATGAGGAATTCTAGCGATTTCAGTGACGGCCTCATCACACTGGTGCGAGTCAATTTCGATAATCATAATGGCCTTTTCACCGGCGTTTTCCCGAGTAACAGTCATTTGGGCGATATTGATGCCATAACGCGACAAAATATCTGTGACAAGGGCAATCATTCCTGGAACGTCTTGGTGGACAATGATGAGAGTCGGTGTATTCATCTTGAGATTGACCGCAAAACCATTGAGTTCAGTTACTTGGATATTTCCTCCACCGATAGAAACGCCTGTGGCAGAAATGGTTTTTGTAGCATTTTTTAAGGTGATACGAGTCGTATTGGGGTGTGGCGCATTACTATCCTTGTTAATTTTCCAGTAGACCTTAATGCCTTTTTCGTATGCGATATCCAGAGCGCGTGGGATGTCAGGGTCGTCCGTTTCCATACCTAAAATACCAGCCACTAGAGCCACATCTGTCCCGTGACCTCGATAGGTTTTGGCAAAGGAATTAAAAAGTTGAAATTCTACCTCAGTCGGTGTCTCACCAAAGATGGCAGAAACAATCTTGCCAATACGAACAGCTCCTGCAGTATGACTAGAGGAAGGCCCGACCATGACAGGTCCAATGATGTCAAAAACGGATTGAAATTTTAAATTTTTCATAACACGCCTCGTTTGATTAATCTTGTATTTTCAGTATACCATGAATTATAGAGATTAGGTATTTAAGTAAAATCTATAGAAATCATAAAAAAATAACCTATTTTAAGCTTTCTTTAAGGTTCAATAGATATAATAGTGGTCTATTAAGTAAGCAATACTTATTTTTCATAAATCTGAGAGGGTGGCCTGCGGGTCGCCTTTTTGTGTTTCTTTCTTTATATGTAGCTGGATTGTGGTAAAATAGAGCCTAAAGATTTTCCAGTTAGAAAGGATATACCATGACCTACACCCATTTACTTTTCGACCTTGACCACACCCTCCTAGATTTTGACCGTGCTGAAGATTTGGCTTTGACCTACCTTCTTGAAGAGGCTGGGGTGGCTTCACGAGATCTTAAAGTTTACAAGGATCACTATATTCCCATGAACCGTTCCATGTGGGAAGATCTTAATCATGGTTTAATCACTAAGCCTGAGTTGCTTCGCACGCGCTTTTCTCGTCTTTTTGAGCATTTTGGACAGGAGGTTGATGGCAGTCACTTAGCTGGCCGTTACCAACATTTCTTGAGCCAACAGGGGCAGGAGTTGCCTCAGGCCCATGCCTTCTTATCGAACGTTAAAGACCGAGGCCACAAGATTTATGCAGCCACTAATGGTGTTAGCTACATTCAACGCGGCCGTCTGCAAGCCTCAAGCATCTTGCCATTCTTCGACGATATTTTCATTTCAGATGAAGTGGGTGCCCACAAACCGTCTACGGACTTTTTTGAAAAAATTGCGGATCAGGTACATGACTTTCACCTTGCTTCAGCCCTCATGATTGGTGATAGTCTAACTGCCGATATCCAAGGTGGTAATAATGCAGGAATTGACAGCATTTGGTTTAATCCCAAAGGTTTGGTTAATGAGACTCCAGCTGTTCCAACCTATCAAGTCAAAAACTACCAAGAAATCTTGACGATTTTGAGCAAATAGGCCACTTTTCAAAATTGTATTCACCCATGACTATTAAGAGCTTTTCAGCTCTTTTTTTGCTACAATGAAAGCATGAATGATCTGATTAAACATAAGTTGGAATTGCTCCCAAACAACCCGGGGTGCTATCTCCACAAGGACAAATTCGGCAATATTATCTATGTCGGTAAGGCTAAAAATCTAAAAAATCGTGTGCGTAGCTATTTTCGTGGAAGTCATGATACCAAGACAGAGCTTTTGGTATCTGAGATTGCGGACTTTGAATTTATCGTAACCGAGTCTAATATCGAGGCCCTGCTTTTGGAAATTAATCTTATCCAAGAAAATATGCCCAAATTCAACATTCGCCTCAAGGATGACAAGTCTTACCCTTTTATCAAGGTTACTAAGGATCTCTATCCAAGGCTCTTGATTACTCGCCAGGTTAAGAAGGATGGTGGTCTTTATTTCGGACCCTACCCAGATGCTGGTGCAGCCAATGAAATCAAGAAGCTTTTGGACCGTATTTTCCCCTTTAAGAAATGTAAAAATCCTGCCAACAAGGTCTGTTTCTATTACCATATTGGTCAATGTAATGCTCACACCATCTGTCACACCACTGAGGACTATTGGCAAGGTTTGGTTGAGGATGTCAAGAATTTCCTAAACGGTCATGATGATAAGATCGTTAACCAGCTCAAGGCCAAGATGAAGGACATGTCTGACCAGATGGAGTTTGAGCGGGCAGCGGAGTATCGAGATCTGATTGAGGCAGTGTCGACGCTCAGGACCAAACAAAGGGTTATCCGTCAAGACATGCAGGACCGTGATATTTTCGGCTACTATGTGGACAAGGGTTGGATGTGTGTTCAGGTTTTCTTTGTCCGCCAAGGGAAACTCATTCAGCGTGATGTCAATATGTTCCCCTATTATAATGAAGCCGAAGAGGATTTCCTGACCTATATGGGGCAGTTTTACCTGGATAGTCGGCATCTCAAGCCTAGGGAAATTTTTATTCCTGGAGACATTGATCAAGAGTCTGTCGAAGCTCTGGTCGGAGATGAAGTCAAGGTTTTTAAACCACAAAGAGGCGAGAAAAAGCAGTTGGTTAATCTGGCGACGAAAAATGCCCGAGTCAGTTTGACCCAAAAATTTGATCTCCTCGAAAAAGACTTGGCTAAGACCCAAGGAGCTATTGAAAATCTAGGCAAACTCATGGGGATTCCGACACCGGTCCGTATCGAGTCTTTCGATAACTCTAATATCATGGGAACTAGCCCTGTCTCTGCCATGGTTGTCTTTGAAAATGGTAAACCTAATAAAAAAGAATACCGCAAATATAAGATTAAGACTGTTGAAGGCCCTGACGATTATGCCAGTATGCGTGAGGTCATTCGTCGTCGCTATAGTCGTGTCAAACGAGATGGTTTAACGCCACCAGACCTCATTATCATGGATGGTGGTCAAGGTCAGGTCAATGTCGCCAAGGATGTGCTTCGCAAGGAACTCAATCTATCTATCCCAGTTGCAGGTCTTCAGAAAAATGACAAGCACCAAACCAATGAATTGCTTTTTGGAGATCCTTTGCGAGTCATTGATTTGCCACGTCAATCCGAGGAATTTTTCCTCCTTCACCGTATTCAGGATGAAGTACACCGCTTTGCCATCACCTTCCATCGTCAAGTCCGTAGTAAGAATAGTTTCAGTTCTAAACTTGATGGCGTGGAGGGGTTAGGACCTAAGCGCAAACAAAAACTTCTCAAACACTTCAAGTCTATGACAGCTATCCAAAAAGCCAGTGCCGAAGACATTCAAGCTCTTGGAATCCCTGAAAAAGTAGCAGAGGCTCTGTTAGATAAATTAAATGATAACAATTAAGTTAGACTTTTCAAGTAACTCAGAAAAACTTGGTAGGGTGATTGATAATTCAATGATTTCCTAGGAATTCTATTTCTTGAGAGTGGGACAGAAATCGGTAATTCGTTAGAATTCGATTTCGTCGTCCCACCTCCGCACAGTTGAGTAGGGCTGTAAAAGCTGATGAAATCAGCGTAGTAGAGCCCACTCAACCACTGTGTCTTTCTCGACAATCCAAAGACAAATTGAGAGGCTAGGACTTTTGTCCCAGCCTCATAATTTTGAGAAACATTCGTAAAATCCATTTGTTTCGGTAATCCATTTCGTCCTATATGTTAGTTCCTTTCAGACAAATGTGGTGTTTATCTGAGACTAGCCTAGATGGCTTTTTCTGTCTAGCTTAATTTTACAAATTTGGTTATAATAAGATTAATTAAAAAGGGAAAGGAGTCATGCTATCAAAAACGAAGCTAAAATTGAACGTCTTTATGATAAGAGTCGTCGTGGCTTTCTTCGTGGAATCTTTAGTCGTGCTACGATTATCTTCTTAATCATCTTACTGCAGCTTGTTGTTGTAGCCATGTCATACTTATGGTTGAGTCAGTATAGGGTGCACTTGCAAGTAACAGAAGTGGTCCTTCGTATTCTGGCCATCATCTATCTCTTTCAAAGTGATATGGAATCAACGGCTGTTAATACGTGGCTGCTGATTGTCTTACCTTTCCCTATTATTGGAACCTTACTCCTAGCTTATACGAAACTAGATTTGGGCTATACAGGGATGAAACGTGCGATTCAGAGCAATATTGACCGTAGTTCTGGCCTATTGAAACAGGATGATCAGGCTCTCGAAGAGCTTAAGCAACGTCACACGAGCAACTACAACTTGGTCCAATATCTTGAAAATGTGAATGGGCATTTTCCTGTCTATCGATACACGAAGACGACCTATTTTCCAAGTGGTGAAGCCAAGTTTGAGGAAATGAAGAAGCAACTTCTTAAAGCGGAGAAGTACATTTTCTTGGAATATTTCATCATTGGTGAAGGTGAAATGTGGGGTGAAATCCTAGCCATCTTGAAACAAAAGGTTCAAGAAGGGGTGGAAGTACGTGTCATGTATGATGGCATGATTGAATTTTCAACCTTGAGTTTCGACTATAAGAAACGTCTGGAGAGAATTGGCATTCAATCTCGTGTTTTTGCGTCAGTAACGCCTTTCTTGTCAACCTATTACAATTACCGTGACCATAGAAAAATCTTGCTGATTGATGGTAAGGTAGCCTTTACAGGTGGGGTTAATCTAGCTGATGAATATATCAACAAGATTGAGCGTTTTGGCCATTGGAAAGATACTGCACTCATGGTTGAGGGGCCAGCGGTTGATACTTTCTTAGTCCTCTTCCTTCAAATGTGGACTTACTCACATGAAACACTGGATGTGACACCATATATGGTTGAGCATGAGACCTTTGATACTCCTGGTTTTGTTGTTCCTTACGGGGATATCCCACTGGATAAGGATAAGGTTGGTGAGAATGTTTATATTGATATTCTTAATCATGCGCGTGATTTTGTTCATATCATGACGCCCTATCTTATTTTAGATGGCGAGTTACTACATGCTTTGAAGTTTGCGGCTGAGCGTGGAGTTGATGTTAGTATCATCATGCCTGGTATTCCTGATAAAAAGTCAGCTTATTACTTAGCTAAGACTTACTACCCAACACTTTTAGCATCTGGTGTTAAGATTTATGAGTACACACCCGGTTTTGTTCACGCCAAGATTTTTGTGAGTGACAATAGTAGGGCTGTTGTAGGAACAATCAACTTGGATTACCGCAGTCTTTATCATCACTTTGAGTGTGCGACTTATCTTTATAGGACGTCATCAGTGGTTTCCATTGAGGAAGATTTCCAAGCGACCAAAGCCAAGTGTCATCGAGTTAGTGTCGCCGAGATTGAAAATCTGCCGTTCCATCAAAAGGCTTTAGGATTATTGACTAGATTAGTTGCTCCGTTGATGTAGTGACAATTTGTGTTAGAAGAGGGTTGAGCCCTCTTTTCTTATAGTTTAAAATAAAGGTAATGAAGTCGAAGGAGAAAATGATGTTAACTATTCGTCCAGCCAAGTTATCCGATGCACCAGCTATTCAGGCCATCTATGCACCCTATGTTGAAAAGACAGCTATTACTTTCGAATACGAGGTTCCCAGCGTTCAAGAGTTTGAAGTACGCATCAGCAAGACGCTTGAAAAATTCCCCTATCTAGTGGTAGAAGAGGATGGCCGAGTTCTCGGCTATGCTTATGCTTCAACCTATTATGCCCGTACAGCCTATGATTGGACAACAGAATTGTCTATTTATCTTCATGAAGATGCGCGTGGTAGAGGTTTGGGAAATCAGCTCTATGATGCCCTTGAGGAGGAACTTGAGAAGCGAGGGTTCTTGCGTTTCTTAGCCTGCATTGCAGTCCCTAATGAGGCCAGCGTTGCTATGCATGAAAAGCGGGGTTATGTCCAAGTTGCCCATTTTCCAAAAGTTGGCTACAAGTTTGAGCAATGGCACGATATCGTCTGGATGCAAAAAATCCTGGATGGGCCTGTTAGAAAGATACAGTAGATGCCCCATCAATCTTAAATCGCAATGGCTAATTATCCCTGCCTTTTGCATATGCTAAAATGATACTAATAAAATCACTGGGAGAGACCGAAAAGTTTGTGGTGCTCCCCCATACATGAGAGGAACCTATATGACTCAAGTAACCAGTGCTAGACTGTTACCCCAAAAGCCCTCCAGATGGGCTAAAAGTCTTCTTAATCGCAAGGTACCTATTTTCCTGTTCTTCTTACTGGAATTGACTTTTCTCGTTTTCTCATATCTCAGTCTACAAGAGCATTTTCCATCCATTATCTTATGGGAACACTTGTTGAGTGTTTTTACCTTCTTTTATTTGCTGAATCGTTCCATGGATTCTCGTTCCAAATTATCCTGGCTGATTATCATTGCTCTTTTCCCAATTTTTGGGACAGCCTTGCTTTACTTTTCACTTGCTGATTTGGGTGTGAGACGGTTGAAGAAACGACTTGAGGATGCTACAGTGCAGGCTTCTAATTATTTAAGCACCGATCCAGAAGTAGCTGATTATTTATCTCATGGTGATCGTCAACTACAGCGTTTAGCTTATTTTCTGGAGCATAGTCCAGCTCAGTTTTCTATCTACAGAGATACTGAGGTGACCTATTTTCCACTTGGAGACGACATGCTTCCAGCACTGTTGGAGGATTTGAAAAAGGCAGAGCGTTATATCTTTATGGAGTATTTCATCATTGACGAAGGCATCATGTGGGGTGAGATTTTAGCCATTTTGGAGGAAAAGGCCAAGGAAGGTCTGGACGTTCGTGTCATGTTTGATGGGATGAATGAGATGACCACCTTGTCCTACGATTATATTGAGCGACTACACAAGGTGGGTATTAAAGCTCAAGCCTTCTCGCCAGTCAAGCCCATCCTATCAACCTATTACAATTACCGAGACCATCGGAAGATTACTGTGATTGATGGTCAAGTTGCTTATACTGGTGGTGTAAATATCGCTGATGAGTATGTCAATAAACGAGAACGCTTTGGTCATTGGAAGGATACAGCCCTTCGCCTAGATGGATCAGCAGTTCAAACGCTAAAAGCTCTCTTTTTGACCATGTGGACGGTGACTGGAGTAGAAGACAAGACAGATATGGAGCACTATCTACAAGAAAAACCTCAAAAAAGCAAGAGTCAGGGTTTGGTTCTCCCTTATGCCAATTCACCTTTGACCTACCACAAGGTTGCAGAAAATGTTTATTTACATCTTCTGAATACATCTACCGATTATGTCTATATCATGACACCTTATCTGATTTTGGATGATGAATTGGTTCAATCTATGACCTTTGCGGCTAGACGAGGTGTAGATGTTCGTATCATTATGCCAGGGATTCCAGATAAGCAGTATGCCTTTGATATTGCGACTACCTATTTTAAAGTGCTCTTGGATGCTGGCGTCCGTATTTTCCGTTATACCCCAGGCTTTATCCATGCTAAAGTTTATGTTTCTGACGCCAAACAAGCTGTGGTAGGAACCATTAATACTGATTACCGGAGCCTCTATCAAAATTTTGAAGATGGGGTCTATCTCTATAAAAATCTGGAAGTGCTTAACATTGAACAAGATTTTGAGAAAACCCAGGCACTCTCAGAGGAAGTCACTCTGGAAAGTTTGTCTAAAATACCTATGGCTCATCGTCTAGGTGGCTATCTCTTTTCTCTGATTGGACCTTTGATGTAATATAGGAGTGTTCATATGGATGCAAAAATTCTTTTGAAACAGTTAGAAGACCAAGCTGATCCAGCTAAAGTACCACCCATGGAAGCCTATATGAAAAATAAATTCAGCTTTCTTGGCGTTCAAAAACCAATTCTCAAAAAGATCGAAAGAGAGTATTTTAAGCCTTTTATAAAGGATCCAATTGATTGGACTTTTGTAGAAGAGTGTTGGCAGCAACCCTACCGTGAGTTTCAATACATTGCTATGGATTATCTGAATAAAAAGAAGAAGGAGCTTAGACCTGAAGATTTTCCAAAGCTAAAGGAATTGGCTCAAACCAAATCATGGTGGGACAGTATAGATCAATTGGACCTTATCATCGGAGAGATTACTTTTCACTATCCAGAAACCAAGAATATCATGCGCAAATGGAGTCTTGATGAGGATTTTTGGTTAAGACGTATTGCCATCGACCACCAGCTTATGCGTAAAGATTTGACAGATACTGATCTCCTAGCAGAGGTTATCTGTAACAACTTTGGGCAGACGGAGTTTTTCATTAATAAGGCTATCGGTTGGAGTTTGCGCAATTACTCAAAGGTAAATCCTGATTGGGTTCGGGCTTTTATTGATCAACATGCTAGTCAAATGGCATCTCTTAGCATTCGTGAGGCAAGTAAGTATTTATAGAAATCAAGTGCTTGACTCTGTGATCTATTATGCTAGAATAGGAGTATGCGATGAGTCGATTGGCTCTTTAGAGCCTTTTGCGCTGAGGAGGTCTACATTAGATTGTAACGCAGGAGCGGACCTTGAGTAGTTGTGTGAACCTGCTACTCTCATCGAAAGATGCCTCTTATCCCTTGCCGTTTGGTAAGGGATTTTTCTTTATTCTTGGCTTTTTTACCCTTTTCAACTGGACTTAAACGTAGTATAATAGATTCACTGAACTAAATTGATAGAAAATTCCGAAAGAGGTTTAACTATGGGATACACAGTTGCTGTTGTCGGTGCTACAGGTGCCGTCGGTGCTCAAATGATCAAAATGTTGGAAGAATCGACACTTCCAATCGATAAAATTCGCTACCTTGCGTCTGCTCGTTCTGCAGGAAAAGTCTTGCAGTTTAAAGGTCAAGACGTGACCATCGAAGAAACGACTGAAGACGCATTTGAAGGTGTAGACATTGCCCTTTTCTCAGCTGGTGGATCTACCTCTGCTAAATATGCACCATACGCTGTTAAAGCCGGTGCAGTAGTCGTTGATAACACATCATACTTCCGTCAAAATCCAGATGTGCCATTGGTTGTACCTGAGGTCAATGCACATGCGCTTGATGCTCACAACGGTATTATCGCTTGTCCTAACTGTTCAACTATCCAAATGATGGTTGCCCTTGAGCCAGTTCGTCAAAAATGGGGCTTGGACCGTATCATCGTGTCAACTTACCAAGCTGTATCAGGTGCTGGTATGGGAGCAATCCTTGAAACACAACGTGAGTTGAAAGAAGTTTTGAATGACGGCGTTAACCCACGTGATGTTAAAGCTGAAATCTTGCCATGTGGTGGTGATAAGAAACACTTCCCAATCGCCTTCAACGCCTTGGCTCAAATCGACGTCTTCACTGAAAATGACTATACTTACGAAGAAATGAAGATGACAAATGAAACTAAGAAAATCATGGAAGACGACAGCATTGCTGTATCAGCAACATGTGTACGTATTCCAGTTTTGTCAGCTCACTCAGAGTCAGTCTATATTGAAACAAAAGAAGTGGCACCAATTGACGAAGTGAAAGCTGCTATTGCAGAATTCCCTGGTGCAGTTCTTGAAGACGACGTTGCTAACCAAGTCTACCCACAAGCTGTTAACGCTGTAGGTTCACGTGATACATTCGTTGGACGTATCCGTAAAGATTTGGATGCTGAAAAAGGTATCCACATGTGGGTTGTTTCAGATAACCTCCTTAAAGGTGCCGCTTGGAACTCAGTCCAAATCGCAGAAACACTTCACGAACGTGGTTTGGTTCGCCCAACTTCAGAATTAAAATTTGAATTGAAATAGGGAGCAAAACAGAAATCAGTAACTCGAAGAGTTTGATTTCTCCTTCGCTTTTATACACCCCCCGCACAGTTGATTAGGAAGTACGACTGTTGCAAACATGAGTAGTTCCAATCAACCACTGCGTCATGATTCAGAAATCAGTAAGGATTTAGTGTTGTATTTGAATACTAAATCCAAGCTGAATCCTATAAAGCAGAGAGACTTCTCTCTGTTTTTTTGTGTTTTGACTATCATATTGAAACAGTCAGTCCTCCCGTTTTCAGAAAATTGTTAACTTATCTGTCTGTCTGGTCAAAATTATGGTAAAATGGAAAGGATTAGAAAACGGTTGAAGGAGAATATTATGTCAATTGATCAATTAAGAGATGTCAAACTGATCACAGCCCTTATTACACCTTTCCACGAAGATGGCTCTATCAATTACGATGCGCTTCCAGAATTGATTGAGCATCTTTTGGCTCACCATACAGAAGCTCTTCTTTTGGCGGGGACAACAGCTGAAAGTCCAACACTTACTCACGATGAGGAGTTGGAACTCTTTGCGGCTGTTCAGAAAATCGTTAATGGACGTGTGCCATTAATTGCTGGTGTCGGTACCAACGATACACGAGACTCTATCGAGTTTGCCAAAGAAGTTGCCAAATTTGGTGGTTTTGCAGCTGGTCTTGCTATTGTGCCTTACTACAACAAGCCATCACAAGAAGGTATGTACCAACACTTCAAAGCTATTGCGGATGCTTCTGATTTGCCAATTATCATCTACAACATCCCTGGTCGTGTGGTTGTTGAAATGGCTCCTGATACCATGCTTCGTTTGGCTGAACATCCAAATATTATCGGGGTTAAAGAATGTACCAGCCTTGCTAATATGGCCTACCTTATCGAACATAAACCAGAAGATTTCTTGGTTTATACTGGTGAAGATGGGGATGCCTTCCACGCTATGAACCTTGGAGCTAACGGTGTTATCTCAGTAGCCTCTCATACAAATGGTGATGAGATGCACGCCATGCTTGAAGCTATTGAAAATAGTGACCTCAAGACAGCAGCAGCTATCCAACGTAAATTTATTCCTAAAGTTAACGCTCTCTTCTCAGTACCAAGTCCTGCACCTGTTAAGGCTGTTCTTAACCATCTTGGTTTCGAAGTTGGACCACTTCGTTTGCCATTGGTTGCATGTACTTCAGAAGAAGCTAAACGTATCATCAAGGTCGTTCTTGAAGAAGATGTCGAAGCAACACGTGAGACAGTTACAGGTGTCGTTCGTCCAGATTATTAAGAAAATGAAGTTGAGCAGCTTGCTCAGCTTTTTTAGTTGAATAGGTTAAATCTCACAAAATAAGCTGATATAGGGTCTAAAAGCAGTTTTCTATCATGAAAATTGGCTTTTTTTGATATAATTATAGTTAGTGTGCTTAAAAAGAAAGGAAGTTTCATGAATCAACTTGAACAAAAACTTGAGCAGGATTTTGGTATTGTTTTCAGCCAAAAAGACCTCTTAGAAACAGCATTTACCCATACCTCATATGCCAATGAGCACCGCCTCCTAAACATTTCACATAATGAACGTTTGGAATTTTTAGGAGACGCGGCTCTGCAATTAGTCATTTCTGTTTATCTATACAAACGCTACCCTAATAAGCCAGAGGGGGAAATGTCTAAGATGCG
Organism: Streptococcus sp. ACS2; assembly: GCF_000525585.1. Classification (NCBI taxonomy): domain Bacteria; kingdom Bacillati; phylum Bacillota; class Bacilli; order Lactobacillales; family Streptococcaceae; genus Streptococcus; species Streptococcus sp. ACS2. The sequence goes on along the minus strand of NZ_JALT01000038.1, from coordinate 87,888 downwards.
TAGTACTATCGTTCGTGAAGAGAGTTTGGCAGGTTTTACAAAGGCTTGCGGTTTCGAACAATATATTCGTCTTGGTAAAGGGGAAGAAAAATCTGGTGGACGTGAACGTGCCACTATCCTTGGTGACCTCTGGGAGGCCTTCCTCGGTGCTCTTTATCTAGATCAAGGTTTGCCTGCTGTTGAGAAATTCTTGAATCAGGTCATGATTCCTCAGGTTGAAAAGGGGAACTTTGACCGCGTAACAGACTATAAGACAGCCTTGCAAGAGCGTCTTCAGGTCAATGGTACGGTTGATATTACTTATACCGTTATCGACGAGTCTGGACCAGCTCATGCCAAAGAATTTACTATGCAGGTAGCTGTTGATGGTAAGGAGCTCAGCACAGGTCTTGGAAAATCTAAGAAATTAGCTGAACAGGCAGCGGCTAAGGCTGCCCTTGAACAACTAGGAAATTAAGCATGTATTTGAAATCAATTGAAATGCAGGGCTTTAAATCCTTTGCGGACAAGACGCAAGTCGTCTTTGACAAGGGAGTAACAGCCGTTGTAGGTCCAAATGGATCGGGAAAATCAAATATTACAGAGAGTCTACGCTGGGCATTGGGTGAATCATCTGCCAAGAGTTTGCGTGGAGGCAAGATGCCTGACGTTATTTTTGCAGGAACAGAGGTTCGTAAGGCTCTCAACTATGCGGAAGTGGCAGTCACTCTTGATAACAGTGATGGTTTTATCGCGGGTGCTGGCGAAACCATTCGTGTGGAGCGTCACATTTATCGAAACGGTGACAATGATTACTTGATTGATGGTCGCAAAGTTCGTCTGCGTGATATTCATGACCTCTTCATGGATACCGGTCTGGGGCGTGATTCTTTTTCTATTATTTCCCAAGGTCGTGTTGAGGCTATTTTTAATGCCAAACCTGAAGAACGCCGCGCTATTTTCGAAGAAGCCGCAGGGGTTCTTAAATATAAGACACGTAAGAAAGAAACGGAAAGTAAGCTTAATCAAACCCAAGATAACCTTGATCGTTTGGAAGATATCATTTACGAGCTGGACGGTCAGGTTAAACCGCTTGAAAAGCAAGCAGCGACTGCTAAACGTTACTTGGAATTAGATGAGGAACGTAGACAGACTCAGCTTAATCTTTTGGTCCACGATATTGAAATTGGTAAGTCTGACTTGAGCCAGACCCAAGAGGATTTGTCAGAGGTCAAGAAAAAATTAACCAGCTATTATGAGGAACGTCATCGTCTAGAGATTGAGAACCAGGAGCTCAAACAGAAACGACATCAAATTTCAGAACAAATTTCTTCTGACCAACAAACCTTGGTGGATGTCACACGTCTTATTAGTGACTTTGAGCGTCAAATTGATCTTTATACCATGGAGAGTCAGCAGCGTTCAGAGAAAAAAGAAGAAACTGAAGCTCGTCTCAGTGAGTTAGAGCATTTGAAAGCAGAAGCTCAGGTAGCACTTGATAAGGTTAATCAAGGCCAAGGTGAATTGAATGCTGAGTTGGATAGCCTTGCCCAAGAGCTGATTGCTATTCAAAAAGAACTGGAGCAATTTTCTGATGATCCAGATACGCTTATTGAACGTTTACGTGAAGACTATGTTGGTCTGATGCAGGAGGAAGCCAAGGTTTCTAACAGTTTGACTCAGGTCACTCACGACATGGACAGTCAGACACAAGCGCTTGAGGCACAAGCTGAAGAATTTAAACAAGCTCAAGCTGACTTGCTTTCTGCTCAGGAAGTGGCTAGTGAAACCCAAAAAGCTTATCAAGCAGCCCAAGCGAGTCTTCAAAACCTCTTAGCTAGCTACAAAGAAAAGGCTCAGGCTTATCAAGCTCTTGATAAGGACTATCAAGACGCTCAAAAGCAGATGTTTGACCTCATGGATCACCTTAAGAGTAAAGATGCCCGTCGTCAAAGTTTAGAGTCTATCCAAAAAAATCATTCTAATTTCTATGCAGGGGTTAAGGCTGTCCTTCAAAACTCCCAATCCATTCAAGGAATTATTGGTGCAGTTAGTGAACACTTGACTTTTGATACGCGTTATCAGACGGCTCTTGAAATTGCTATGGGACCTAGTGGGCAGAATATTATTGTTGAGGACGAAGCGGCTGCTAAGCGTTCGATTGACTACTTGAAGCGCAATCGTCAGGGGCGTGCAACTTTCTTGCCGTTGACAACCATCAAACCACGTCAACTTAATGGACAATTTGCTCAAAGTCTTGCCAATGCACCAGGTTTTATTGGTATGGCTTCCGATTTGGTTACCTATGAGGACCGCTTATCTAATATTTTCCAAAACCTCCTAGGGGTAACGGCAATCTTTGATACCATTGACAATGCTAATAAAGCAGCTCGAGCTGTTCGTTTCCAAGTTCGTATGGTTACTCTTGACGGGTCTGAGATTCGTCCCGGTGGTGCCTTTGCTGGTGGTACTAACAAACAAAATAATAACCTATTTATCAAGCCTGAACTGGATGCATTGACTGCTGAAATTAACCAGATTAAGGCTCAATTAAGTGATAGTGAAGCTAAAGTTGAAGCCCTCAAGATCAAACGTAAGGCTTTACAGAAAGAGTTAGAAGATCTGAAGCTAGATGGTGAAAATGCTCGTCTGCAAGAGCAAAAACTAGACCTAGAACACCAACAAGCCTTGTCAGAGGTGGAGAAAAATCAAATCCTAGTGGATAGTTTCAAACAGGATTCTCAGGGAACTGATGGGGCAAATCTTCAAGATAAGGCTGAACAACTTAAAGCAGAGTTAGCACAAATTGCATCTAAGCGTGAGGCCATTAACGACCGTATTGAGGCTATTAAGGAAGACAAAGACGCACTTGGCCAACAAAAACAGGTTCTCTTAGACAAGCAATCTAAACTTCAGTTGGAGGAACGTGATTTGCAAGCAGAATTGCGTTTTGCTAAGACAGAAAGTAATCGTCTTCAAGCCGACCTGTCTGAGTTAATGAAGGAATCGGATAGTCTTAAAGCTCTCCTTAATAACCAGGTCAATGATGACCAAACTGACCGCCTTCCGCATTTGCAAGCACAGCATAAAGAAGCTGTCCAACGTAAGGACGATTTGGAACAAGCTCTTGTCCGTGCCAAGATTCAGGTGCAAGATTACGAAGGTCAGTTGGAAGACTTGGAGGAGCGTTTGGCTAAAGCTGGCAATCGTAACGAGGACTTGATTCGTCAGCAGACTCGTTTGGAAGAACGTGAAAGTCAGATTAGTCAATCACTTCGTAAGTTTGCGACCCAGTTGGCTGAAGATTACCAGATGACACTTGAAGTCGCCAAAGGTCAGGCTAGTCCTCTTGACAATGTTGAACAAACTCGCCAGAATCTGCAAGGTCTTGAGCGTTCGATTAAATCTTTGGGTCCGGTCAATGTAGATGCTATTGCCCAGTTTGAAGAGGTTAAGCAACGTCTTGATTTCTTGAACGGACAAAAGGATGATTTGCTCGAAGCTAAGAGTCTCCTTCTGAATACCGTTAATGACATGGATGATGAAGTGAAATCACGCTTTAAAACAACCTTTGAGGCTATCCGAGAAAGCTTTAAACAGACCTTTACCCAGATGTTTGGTGGAGGTTCAGCAGACTTGATTTTGACTTCAGACAATCTCCTAGAGGCTGGAGTAGAAATTTCTATGCAGCCACCAGGTAAGAAAATTCAATCGCTTAACCTTATGTCTGGTGGTGAGAAGGCCTTGTCAGCTTTGGCCCTTCTCTTTGCCATCATTCGTGTTAAGACCATTCCATTTGTTATCCTAGACGAAGTAGAAGCGGCTTTGGATGAAGCCAATGTTAAACGCTTCGGTGACTACCTTAATCGTTTTGACAAGTCCAGTCAATTTATTGTAGTTACCCATCGTAAGGGAACGATGTCTGCAGCAGACTCTATTTATGGGGTAACTATGCAGGAATCAGGTGTCTCGAAAATCGTTTCGGTCAAACTAAAAGACCTTGATTTAGACTAAAAATAGATTATATTTTCATGAAAGATAGTTGATAGCTTTATCACTATCTTTTTTCATAGTCTCAAAAAATTTGTAAGGACTTTCAGAAAAACATTAAGTTTGCGCTTTCAAAATTGCGCAATCGATTGCGTAAAATGGCATAACAAAGGCTATGATTAGGATTTTAGGGTTTATGAGAGAGAGGGCGACTTGTCATTTCCCACTGACATGTTACAATATTTAAGGAAATGTCATATGGGGATATGGTGTTTTTTGAAGTTAGTTATAGTGTATGTGTTAAGATACGATTTTCTGGACACATTTAGGCTTCGCGTATACAAGTCTAAGAAGTCTTCTTTCGAGCGAAAAATCCAGGCTGGGAAACCTGGATTTTTCTTTGTCTTTTTAGTTTATTGGTCACCTTTCTCAGCTTGAGATTTGGCTTGTTTGATACCAGCATTGACCAAGCCCTGCATGATAGCCCCAAAAAGGATAGCTTCAAAAATGCCTGATAGCATATTATGGATTGAGAATAATTCTGTCAAATAGTCTTTATTGTCAACTAAGAAGTGAACTAGGGGCATGCCTAAGAACATGCTAATCCCAAAGTATAAACCTGACTTAAGCCCCACGTGCTTAAGTTGTTTTTTCTCTTTCTCAGTCAGTTCTTCCTCGTCAAAAGCATTAACAGCACTTATCTTTAACTTATAAGTAAGGATGCTGCTAACTAACAGAATGATAATCAAGAGGAGGATAGGGTAAATACGACCTACAAGTTCGGGATACTTAAAGCCTATAAGAAAGGCAATACAATTACCACAAAGTAAGGTAAAGAAAAGAACTACGAAAGCTATGTTACCCATTCGATCAACCTGTTGGCGCTTTTGTTCATCTAAAGGACCTGTGATACCATAAAAACGTTTAATTAGTTTGTCAGTGAAAGTTTCTTTAATCATGATTTACCTCTTTCTAACTTATATCTCTATTCGTAATTTCCATCCCAAAAGAGACTGTTAAGATCTGTGTCTAGTGCTTTAGCTAGATTTAGACAGAGCTCCAGTGTTGGGTTATACTTGTTATTTTCGATCATGTTAATGGTCTGTCGGGAAACGCCAATAGACTTTGCAAGTTCTAATTGTGAAAGCCCCATATTCTTTCTAAATTCCCTGACATGATTCATAAAGGGCCTCCTTCTGAAAGACAAGCTAATGTGTTGCTGTAAGTCGCAATTTATTAATTATGTCAACTTTATCTGACATAATTGTAGCAAGTTCCTATGGATATGTCAATTATCTTAGACATAATTTTAATTTGGTATTAACTAAAGGATCCTTTGTCAGCTCTTGAAAGCTTTTTGCTTTTTTGGTAAAATAAATAGTAATTGAATAGAAGTCGTAGAGACTAGTAACCTTATGGAAATTGACAGGGATTGGGGGCCATGGACTGGAAGCCTCCTCAAGGGAAGTTTGGCGAATTCACTCGTGAAGACGGCTGGCGAATCAAGGTCTGGGTAACCAGATAAAAACGGATGGTACCGCGTGTCAACGCTCCGGGTTGGAGTTTTGGCATGTGGTTTTTTGTTTGCGATTCGAAATTGTTACATAAGAAAGGAATCTCATGGATTTACAAACACAATTGCAAGAGTTGAAAACCTCAACGCAGGCTAAATTGGCTGAAATGCGTGGTGAACACTCTAAAGAATTACAAGAATTGCGTGTTGCAGTTTTAGGTAAAAAAGGTTCTTTGACGGATCTTTTGAAGGGGCTTAAAGACCTTCCTAATGAAGAACGCCCTAAAGTTGGTAAAATGGTCAACGAAGTTCGTGACGTTTTGACTGAAGCTTTTGACGAAGCCGCTAAAATTGTCGAAGCCGCTAAAATTCAAGCACAACTTGACTCTGAAAGTCTTGACGTAACTCTTCCAGGACGCCAAGTCAAACTCGGTAACCGTCATATTCTTAGCCAAACAGCTGAGGAAATCGAAGACATTTTCTTGGGGATGGGCTTCCAAATCGTTGATGGTTTTGAAGTTGAAACAGATTACTATAACTTTGAACGTATGAACTTGCCTAAGGACCATCCAGCGCGCGACATGCAAGATACTTTCTATATTACGGAAGAAATTTTACTTCGTACTCACACAAGTCCTGTTCAAGCTCGTACACTTGATAAACACGATTTTTCTAAGGGTCCTCTTAAGATGATCTCACCAGGACGTGTTTTCCGTCGTGATACAGATGATGCGACTCACAGTCACCAGTTCCACCAAATTGAAGGTTTGGTCGTTGGTAAAAACATCTCAATGGGTGATCTTAAGGGAACGCTTGAAATGATTATCCAAAAAATGTTTGGTGCAGAACGTCAAATCCGTTTGCGTCCATCTTACTTCCCATTCACTGAGCCTTCAGTTGAGGTTGACGTGTCATGCTTCAAGTGTGGTGGTAAAGGATGTAACGTATGTAAGAAGACAGGTTGGATTGAAATCCTCGGTGCAGGTATGGTTCACCCACAAGTTCTTGAGATGTCTGGTGTTGATTCTGAAGAATACTCAGGTTTCGCCTTCGGTCTTGGTCAAGAACGTATTGCCATGCTTCGCTATGGTATCAACGACATTCGTGGTTTCTACCAAGGGGATGTTCGCTTCTCAGAACAGTTTAAATAAGGTTTAGGAGGTTGTCATGTCAGTCGTTATTCGTAAGGTTCTTCCGGAAGAAGTAGCAGAATTAAAAGTTATCTCCGAAGATACCTTTAGAGAGACTTTTGCTCATGATAATACCGAAGCCCAGTTGCAAGGTTACTTTGACACTGCACTTTCTGAGGAAGTCCTCTTAGATGAAATCACTCATGAAGAATCGCGTTACTTTTTCATTCTCGTTGATGGTGAAAAGGCAGGTTTTCTAAAGACCAATGTTAGTTCTGCCCAAACAGAGCAGCATCTAGACAATGCCTTTCAAATTCAGCGTATTTATATCAGTCAGGCCTTTCAAGGCATGGGTTTGGGTAAGCAACTCTTTGAATTTGCATTGCAGGAAGCCCGTGATCTAGGTTGTGATTGGGCCTGGTTGGGTGTTTGGGAAAGAAATTTCAAAGCACAGATTTTTTACGATAAATATGGCTTTGAAAAATTTGCAGAACACGATTTTCCAGTTGGTGACGGTAAAGTAGACTGTGACTGGTTGCTTAAATTAAAACTATAAACCGATTATTAAGTTGATAGAGAGGAGTTTATAAGGCGATTAAACGTGTCAGTTCGTCTTCCTCTTATATCAGCTATACATATTCCTAAATTACAGAAAGGATTTGAACCCGCCCTAAGTAGAGGTTTAAATTCTTCTCTCATTTATCAGTTGAACTGATAATTTTACAGAAAGGATTTGAATACGACCTCAAAGTTCGAGATTTAGATAAGTCGCTACTGAAATTAGGATTTCAGGCGACTTCCTAAAATCTTGTCACTTTGGTCCTTGCTCTGCAAGGACACGGTCTTAATATCATAATTATGCTAGTTAGTTATAAATGGTTAAAAGAGTTGGTTGATGTGGATGTTACCACTGCTGAACTCGCTGAAAAAATGTCGACGACAGGTATTGAAGTAGAAGGTGTTGAAACACCTGCTGAAGGCTTGTCAAAATTGGTTGTTGGTCATGTCTTGTCATGTGAAGATGTGCCTGAAACACACTTGCACTTGTGCCAAGTTGATACAGGAGATGCTGAGGGTCCACGTCAAATTGTTTGTGGAGCTCCAAATGTTACTGCTGGAATCAAGGTAATTGTTGCCATTCCTGGTGCCCGTATTGCGGACAATTACAAAATCAAAAAAGGTAAGATTCGCGGCATGGAATCTCTCGGTATGATCTGTTCTTTGGCAGAACTTGGACTTCCAGATAGCATTATTCCTAAGGAATTTGCGGATGGTATCCAAATTTTGCCTGAAGATGCTGTACCTGGAGATAGCATTTTCCCATATCTCGACCTTGATGATGAAATCATCGAATTGTCAATCACACCTAACCGTGCTGATGCTCTTTCTATGCGTGGTGTGGCCCATGAAGTCGCTGCAATCTATGGTAAATCTGTTCACTTCCCAGAAAAAACAGTCACAGAAGACAGCAAACCAGCTTCTGATAAGATTTCAGTAGCTATCGAAAGCAAAAAAGTGGCTACTTATGCTAGTCGTGTGGTTGAGAATGTTACTGTTCAACCAAGTCCACAATGGTTGCAAAACCTTCTTATGAATGCTGGTATCCGTCCAATCAATAACGTGGTTGACGTGACAAACTATGTTCTTCTTTACTTTGGACAACCAATGCACGCCTTCGATTTGGACAAATTTGAAGACTCACGTATTGTTGCTCGCGATGCCCGTGATGGAGAAAAATTAGTCACTCTCGATGGTGAAGAACGTGAATTGACTGCTGAAGATATTGTTATTACAGTTGCTGACAAACCAGTTGCCCTCGCAGGTGTTATGGGTGGCGCTTCAACTGAAATTGACAACAATTCTAAAAATGTTGTTCTCGAAGCTGCTGTATTTGATGGTAAATCAATTCGTAAGACAAGCAGCCGTCTCAACCTTCGTTCAGAATCATCATCACGTTTTGAGAAAGGTATCAATAACGATACTGTCCTTGAAGCTCTTGATTTTGCTGCAGCAATGTTGCAAGAATTGGCAAATGGAACGGTGCTTGCAGGCCGTGTTCAAGCGGGGTCAGTTGATACAGAGCCAGTTCAAGTTTCTACAAGTCTTGACTATGTGAATGTTCGCCTTGGTACAGAATTGACTTTTGCAGATATTGAAGATGTCTTTGCGAAACTTGGTTTTGGATTGACAGGTGATGCCGATAAATTCACAGTATCTGTACCACGTCGTCGTTGGGATATCAGTATCCAAGCAGACCTGGTTGAGGAAATTGCACGTATCTACGGCTATGAAAAATTGCCTACGACACTTCCAGAAGCAGCAGGAACAGCCGGTGAATTGACTGAAACACAAGCACTTCGCCGTAAGGTTCGTAGCATTGCTGAAGGTGCTGGATTGACTGAAATCATCTCATATGCTTTGACAACACCTGAAAAAGCCGTTGAATTTGCTGCGACACCAAGTAATTTGACTGAGTTGATGTGGCCAATGACTGTTGACCGTTCAGCTCTCCGTCAGAATATGGTTTCTGGCATGCTTGATACTGTTGCTTACAATGTTAACCGTAAGAATAGTAACGTTGCTATTTACGAAATCGGTAAGGTCTTTGAACAAAAGGGTGATCCAAAAGAGGAATTGCCAAATGAAATCAATACCTTTGCCTTCGCTATTTCTGGTCTTGTAGCTGAAAAAGATTTCCAAACCAAAGCAACGCCAGTTGATTTCTTCTATGCCAAAGGTATTGTTGAAGCACTCTTTGATAAACTTGAAGTTTCAGTTGACTATGTACCAACAAAAGAGCTAGCAAGCATGCACCCAGGTCGTACAGCTGCTATTCTGCTTGATGGTCAAACTATTGGATTCCTTGGTCAAGTTCACCCACAAACTGCCAAAAACTATGGCATTCCTGAGACTTATGTGGCTGAAATTAATCTTAGTGCTGTAGAAGCTGCCTTGCAACCAGCTCAACCATTTGTTGAAATCACAAAATTCCCTGCAGTATCACGTGATATCGCCCTTCTTCTCAAGGCAGAAATAACTCATCAAGAAGTTCTGGATGCTATCTACTCTGCAGGAGTCAAACGCTTGGTTGCCGTTAAACTCTTCGACGTTTACGCAGGTGAAAAACTTGGTGCAGGTATGAAATCAATGGCTTATAGCCTTACCTTCCAAAATCCAAATGACAACCTTACAGACGAAGAAGTTGCCAAATACATGGAAAAAATTACTAAAGCTCTCACTGAAAAGGTCGAAGCAGAAGTACGTTAATCATTAGAAAATCCATCTGAGAAGATGGATTTTTAAGTGATTAGACGATATTACATAAAGGAGATAATTTGTTTTTAGAGTTCTTTGACGGGATATGGGGACATTACACTTTTGAATCTGATAAAGTCAATGTACTTATTGATGGCTTACCCAGTTTTGCTTATCCCTTGGGGCAATTAACATTTTTAGTGTTAGTCTATAGGTTACTCGTTCATCAGTATGTTAAGAAGTTTTTAATCATGTCACCTCAAGATATCTGGGCTTGGCAGAAGGAAAAGTTTTGTCAAAGTAAATTATCTTTCATTGTCATCCCAATAGTTTATCTGTTTATTTTCGGAATGACCTATGTTTTGGTTGAGGATGTTTTAGCTACCGTCACTATTTACAAGGATTATGGAGGACCTATAGCTAAAACCATTGATGGCAAAGTTGAACAAATAGATATTAGTCATGTTGGGTCTAAAACGAGTAGTGCTAGGATTAATGCTCACTTTGAAAGTTCTGATGGGCAGACTTATGACATTCACCTGATAAACGGCGATAAAAGAATCGCTAATTATATGCGGCACCATGAGTCAGATTCCTATACTGCAACGCTTTCCTTTGATAAACATGGAAAACCAGTTTACATTTCTAAATTCTGGGAATAAGCAGTCTGGATAGCTCTTTCAGGGATTTGCACTTGACAAATATGTAAATTCTCTGCATAATAAAAGAAAAAGCCATGAAAAGAGGGTAGCCATGCAAATTATTAAACGTAATGGTCAAGTTGCTGAATTTGATCCTGATAAAATTTACCAAGCCATCTTAAAAGCAGCACAGACTGTGTATGTTCTCGATGATACTTGGCGCCAAAACCTTGCTCAAGTTACGAAAAAAGTAGTGCTTGATCTTCAAGATGCTCAGGTAGAACGCCCAACCATTAATATGATTCAGTCATTGGTTGAAAATCGTCTCATGGAAGCAGGCTTTATCAATATTGCTGAGCATTATATTTCATACCGTTTGCAACGAGATTTGGAGCGTAACGGTTATGGTGACAAAGTAATTGTACACCTACGCTTTGAGCAGACTAAATAAGCAAAAGCCATCAAGCGATGGCTTTTGTTGTGTCTATTTGTCACTTTGTCTTTTTTAAAATTTTTATAAAGGATTCCAGTTCCTGCCCATGACCTATCTGCAGATAAGTTTCAGAAGTTGGTCTAATAAAGGATGATTCTAAAAAACGGATCTGCTTGTGGGCTTTGAATTTTTCAAGTGAAAACTCCTTAGGAAGTTGCCAGGTCACATGTCTAGGGGAAATCTGATAAGGAATGCTAACCTTAGATTTGTCAATGATTGCTTGACTTTTAGCCATGTTTTGTTGAAAGAGGTCACCAAGTTTCTTAATGTTTTTTTGGAACATGCCATTTTCGAGATAAACGGAAAGTGCTTTTTGCATGATGAGATTGGTATCATAGTCAATAAGTCCCTTGTGGCTCAAAAAGGTAGACTTAAGATTAGGAGGTAAAACAAGGCTACCTAGGCGCAAACCTGGAAAAAGGGTCATGGAGAAGGATTTGATATAGATGGTCTGATTTTGAGTATCATAGTAGTGAATAGGGAGATTTTTACTATCACTAAAGTCTCCCATATAGTCATCCTCGACGATATAAACATTATACTGATTGGCAAGTTTGGCTAGCTTTTCTTTTTCGCTAGCATTATAGCTTAATCCGAGAGGATTGGAGTAACGACTGATAGTATAGAAGAACTTAATCTGTCCAGATTTAAAGTACTCTTCCAAGCGGTCAAAATCCAAACCATCAAAACCACGGTTAATCGTCTCGTAAGCTAGATTTTGACGGTTGACCAGCTGGTTCATGCGATGATAGGTAGGTTGTTCTAAAAGAATTTTGTGGCCCCCATTACCAAAATCCATCTGTGAAAGGATATAGAGGGCCTGTTGACTTCCTGAGGTTATGACAATCTGGTCCGAATTGACATAAATATCGTCAGCAATTAATCGACTCTTTAAGGCTTCAAGCAAATCTTTGAGTCCAGCTTGTTCATGATAATAGTTGAAGAGGTAGTCCTGATGACCCGCCAAACTTTCATCCAAACAAAGTTTAAAATCCTCGTAGGCCAATTGATTGTAATCGTTAAGGTTAAGAAGGACCTTATTATCGACTTCATTGCGTCCTTCGAGAACATAATAGCCACTTTTGGGTACGGCGTAAATATAGTTTTGATACTTGAGTTCCAAGAGTGCTCTTTGGGCTGTATCCTTACTACAGGTATAAGTCTGGCTAAGTTGACGAATAGAGGGAAGCTTACTCCCTTTTTTTAAAGTACCATTTTGGATATCTTTGATAATGGTCTCGACAATATATTGATAAATACTCATAACTGACCCCTTACAGATTTTTCCTTATTTTACCTTACTTCCCTTGTCAGAGCAATAGGCCCAGAGAAATTTGACAAGATTATTAGATTTTGACATAATAAGAAGGTTGTAAGGTAAAACTAAATTCCCCTTCCAAACAAGTTTAAGGAGATTATAAGAATGACTTTTAAGAAAATCTTAGGACTTCTCGCTCTTGCCTGCTTAACCATTATTGGTTTGTCAGCCTGCACGCCGGAGAAAGAGCCTACTTGGACATATGATAAAAATAAAATGCTATTTGTGGGACAAGATGCTAGCGTACAAGTTCTTTCTGCCACTAAAATCGAATCCCCTGAAGGTCAAAAAGCAGTTCGTGTTCACTACAAACTCAGCAACACAAGCAAAGAAACCATGAATGCCTACACTCTTTTGATGAAGGTGGTTCTCGATGTTAAACAGGAGAAGGAAGAATTGAAAGTTGCGACAATGGTCTTCTCTAAAGATGATGATAGAGACAAGATTGCTAATAAGACAGAGATTGCACCTAAGGAAGTTAAGGAAATTGTTGTTGACTATGCCGTTGCGGATTTTGATCATGATCTTAACATTGATTTCTCTGATTATGGTACTGAGGCAAACGCGACAGCCAAGCTTTCACTACAAAATCTTGAAAAGGCACCTGTCAAATATTTTGATAAAAAAGCTCAATAAGTTTGATCGCCACACGAACGTGTGGTTTTTTTATTGCTCAAAATCTGTACCCATACAGTAATGAAAATACTATCTTGTTTAATCGTCAGAATTTTCATAAACTTATACTATATTTATTGACTAAGGAGTTTTAGGTATGTCAGCAAAACGTTTAACCATTTCTGCATTTTTCATGGCACTTGTCATTATTTTGAGTTCGAGTCTCTTATCTATCCCTGTGCCAGGAGGTCATTTCTATTTTAACGGGATTGTTATTTTCCTAGTTGGTTTAATTTTCCCACCTACAGAAGCAGTTATTATTGCGGGAGTAGGTTCCTTTATTGGAGATTTTCTTTTTTACCCTCTTCCTATGTGGGTAACTCTAGTAACACACAGCCTTCAAGTTCTTGCTATTGCACTCATTGTTGGAGGGCGTTTAGGAGAATTGAGCAAATCTAGGGCATCCTTAGGTCTCTTACTTGGAGCTATTATTGATCTAGTAGGTTATGGCTTAGGAAGAGCCTTTATCTATGGTACGCCAGCTTATGCTATTATGAAGATTCCATTTGACCTTGTAGCTGCTATTCTTGGTTTAGGAGTGGCCTATTACATTTATTTCCACACAAGCTTTGTTAAACAGTTTAAAAAGATTTGGGAAGGGAAATAGATGACCAAAGTAATTGTTGCCAATGACCTCGTTGGTCTAGGTAAGGTTGCTTTAACTAGTAGCCTCCCTATCATGTCAGCTTGTCAAACTGAAGTCCTTCCTTTACCAACGGTTCTTTTATCTTCGCATACAGGAGAGTTTGAAAATATCTATGTACGGGATCTTACGGATGACCTAAAGGGATTTTGTAAGCAGTGGGAGCACTTGGATTTTATAGTAGATGGCCTTGTGAGTGGTTATTTTAAGTCAGAAGAAGCACTAAAATGTGTAGGTCAATTGGCTCGCGATAAACAGATAGCTCTATTTGTTGACCCTATTATGGGTGACAATGGTAGTCTCTATCAAGGTTTTGATAGAAACTATGTAGAAGCCATGAAAGCTTTCTGTCAACAAGCAGATGTCATCATTCCTAATCTGACAGAAGCTGCCTTTTTGACGGATACTCCCTATCTTGAAGAAGGTTCCTATGATGAGGCCACTATTGAAAAGCTTCTGAGAGAGTTGACCAAGCTTGGCCCTCGGAAAGTTATTGTGACAGGTATCTCTTTTGAGACAGACAAAATTGGGCTGGCTTATTTTGATAAAGAGACCAATGAAACGGTTTTTCGCATGCAAAATCGTTATGGGAATCATTTTTATGGAAGCGGCGATTTGCTAACGGCAATCTTATCAGCAGGTTACTTTTATAATCTTGATTTACTAAAGGTTTGTGATTTGGCCTTGGATGTTATGGATAGGGTTCTTTCGTCAACACTGTCTGATGGTCGTCCTTTAAAATATGGTCTTTGCTATGAGCCCCATATCGGTTATTTATTCAGTGGTTTTAATGCCCTATTGGAGGAGAAAAATGAAAAGTGATAAAACACGTGAATTAGTTGAATTGAGTTTGTATGCAGCTTTAATTATTGTGAGTGTACAGTTTATTCGTATTCCTTTTGGAGCTCAATTTGTCCATCTGGGAAATGCCCTAGTTGTGATTGCTGTTTTGATTTTCGGTGCCAGAAAAGGTGCGCTAGTCGCAACAGTAGGGTTAGGTCTATTTGATATTTTCAATGGCTATGCTGCTGAGGTTTGGATTACTATTTTAGAATCTTTGATTGTTTGTTATGTTCTCTATCTTGTTTTTGAAAAGCTTCTAAAATCAAATGACAAAATAGCTAACATCATAATTATTGGAGTCATAGCGGCAGTGATCAAAATTATTTTGAATTTTATTAAGTATACGATTATTAATAGTGTTGTTGCAGCTTTACCACTCAATGCAGCCATGGTATTGGCACTTACTAAAATTGGTGGAACCTTTGGAACATCAGTAGTGACAATCATTGCGGTTCCTCTCCTCTATCCTGTCTTCAAACGTATTTTACAGAGAAACTAAAGATTTAGCAGGTAGGTCCTGCTTTTTCTTTTTCATTTTCCAGAAGTAGAGGTCCAAATTTTCACTAAAAAATGGTAAAATAGTAAAGTTAATGTCAAGAAAGGAAAGGGCTGAAGGCAGGTTCAGCCCAGATATGCTATGTCTATTTTAGAAGTCAAAAATCTTAGTCACGGATTTGGTGACCGTGCTATTTTTGAAAATGTCTCATTCCGTTTGCTCAAAGGGGAGCACATCGGTCTTGTCGGTGCTAACGGTGAAGGAAAGTCAACCTTCATGTCTATCGTTACTGGAAAATTGCAGCCAGATGAAGGTAAGGTAGAGTGGTCTAAGTACGTTACAGCGGGTTACTTGGATCAGCATGCTGTTCTTGAAAAGGGAATGACCGTTCGTGATGTCCTTCGTACGGCTTTTGATGAGCTCTTTAAGACTGAAGAACGTATCAACGAGATTTACATGTCTATGGCTGATGAAGGAGCTGACGTTGATGCTCTGATGGAAGAAGTGGGTGAGCTTCAGGATCGCTTGGAAACGCGTGATTTCTATACACTAGATGCTAAGATTGATGAGGTTGCCCGTGCACTAGGTGTCATGGATTTTGGTATGGATACAGATGTAACGGACCTTTCAGGTGGTCAACGTACCAAGATTCTCTTGGCTAAGTTATTGCTTGAAAAACCAGATATCTTACTTCTCGATGAGCCAACCAACTATTTGGATGCTGAACACATTGCCTGGCTTAAACGTTATCTTCAAGAGTATGAGAATGCCTTTGTCCTCATTTCACACGATATTCCGTTCCTAAATGATGTGATTAATATTGTCTATCATGTTGAAAATCAAGACTTGGTTCGCTATGCAGGTGATTATGACAATTTCCAATCTGTCTATGCTATGAAGAAAGCTCAATTAGAAGCTGCCTATGAACGTCAGCAAAAGGAAATTGCAGACCTTCAAGATTTTGTTAACCGTAACAAGGCACGTGTTGCTACTCGAAATATGGCCATGTCTCGTCAGAAGAAATTGGATAAAATGGAAATTATCGAGTTGCAGGCTGAGAAGCCAAAACCTGAATTCCATTTCAAGGAAAGTCGTACGCCTGGACGCTTTATTTTCCAAACTAAAGACCTCGTTATTGGTTACGACCGCCCTTTGACCAAGGCTCCTTTGAATCTTACCTTCGAACGTAATCAAAAAGTAGCTATCGTGGGTGCCAATGGTATCGGTAAGACTACTTTGCTTAAGAGCTTGCTTGGTATTATTCAACCACTCGAAGGAGAAGTTGAAACAGGTGACTTTATTGATCTAGGTTACTTTGAGCAAGAAGCAGAAGGGTCACGTCAGACGCCTCTTGAAGCAGTTTGGGATGCCTTCCCAGCATTAAATCAGGCTGAAGTTCGTGCAGCTCTAGCCAAATGCGGATTAACCTCTAAGCATATTGAAAGCCAAATTCAGGTGCTTTCAGGTGGAGAACAGGCTAAAGTTCGCTTCTGTCTCCTTATGAATCGTGAAAATAATGTCCTTGTTCTGGACGAACCGACCAACCACTTGGATGTTGACGCCAAGGATGAATTGAAGCGTGCCCTTCAGGCCTTCAAGGGTAGTATCCTTATGGTATGTCACGAACCAGAATTTTATGAAGGTTGGACAGACGTTTGGGATTTTAATGAGTTAGTATAGAGATAAAAGAGTGTTGACATTCTCTAAAGAGAAAGTTACTCACTCTTTTTTTATATTTTAAAGCAAAGTAACTTTCTAGGATTTGGTAAGACAGTGATGGTGTTAAGAAAGGTAACCGTCATCATAAAGCGATTTTCTACCTATTTTGACATGTTCTACATGGGTTTTGAGCATAGAAACTTAATTTGTTCAAAAAGTAACAAAGTCTGAGCATAAAAGGTGTAACCGTTTTCTGATTATGGTAGAATAAAATGGTAAACTATTATCAAAAGAAAGTTGGATAAACTTATGTCAAAAATCGTAGTTGTTGGTGCTAACCACGCTGGTACTTTTAGTATTAATACTATTCTCGATAATTACGGAGACCAAAATGAAGTAGTTGTTTTCGACCAAAACTCTAACATTTCATTCTTGGGTTGTGGGATGGCTCTTTGGATCGGTAATCAAATCTCTGGTTCTGATGGTCTTTTCTATGCCAACAAAGAAGGACTTGAAAGCAAGGGTGCTAAAGTTTATATGAACTCACCAGTTGAGTCTATTGACTTTGATGGTAAAACTGTTACAGCCCTTGTAGATGGTAAAGAGCACGTTGAATCATATGACAAATTGATTTTGGCTACTGGATCTCAACCAATCTTGCCTCCAATCGAAGGTGCTGAAATTAAAGAAGGTAGCCGTACTTTCGAAGCTACACTTGAAAACCTTCAATTCGTTAAACTTTTCCAAAACGCCCAAGAGGTTATTGATAAGTTGAACGACAAATCTCAAGATATCAAACGTGTAGCGGTTGTAGGTGCTGGTTACATTGGTGTTGAATTGGCTGAAGCTTTCCAACGTCACGGTAAAGAAGTTATCCTTATCGACGTTGTTGATACATGTTTGGCAGGTTATTACGACCATGACTTGACTGAACTTATGGCTAAAAATATGGAAAGCCACGGTATTAAATTGGCATTTGGTGAAACTGTTAAGGCAGTTGAAGGTGATACTAAAGTTGAACGTATCGTCACTGATAAAAATGCTTACGATGTCGACATGGTTGTCCTTGCAGTAGGTTTCCGTCCTAACACAGCTCTTGGTGCTGGTAAATTGGAAACATTCCGTAATGGGGCTTACCTTGTTAATAAGAAACAAGAAACATCAATCAAAGATGTTTATGCAGTTGGTGACTGTGCTACCGTTTATGACAATGCCCTTGAAGATGTGAACTACATTGCCTTGGCTTCAAACGCTGTTCGCTCAGGTATTGTCGGTGGTCATAATGCCGGTGGTGGCGATGTTGAATCAAACGGTGTTCAAGGATCAAATGGTATCTCAATCTATGGTTTGAACATGGTATCTACTGGTTTGACAGAAGAAAAAGCAAAACGCTTTGGCTTCAATCCAGCAGTAGTAGAATCAACGGATCTTCAAAAAGCTGCCTTCATGGAAGATGAAAATGAAGACGTTACAATCAAGATTGTCTATGACAAAGATACACGCAAAGTTCTTGGTGCTCAAATGGTATCACGTATGGACATCTCTATGGGAATCCACATGTTCTCATTGGCTATCCAAGAAGGTGTAACTATTGACCGTCTTCAATTGCTTGATTTGTTCTTCTTGCCACACTTTAACCAACCGCTTAGCTATATTGCTAAAGCAGCTATCTCAGCTAAATAATCTTAAACAGCTAATTCAGTCGAATTAGCTGTTTTTTTTTTAATACGAAAAAAGCCTCCTACTGGAGACTTTTATTTAACTAATGTTAGATTAGTTTTTTGAAGCTTCTTGGAAGTCAGGGTTTTTCCATGCTTCATCAATGATAGCTTGCAATTCGTCAGCAGAAGCTTTCATTTTTTGTTGTTCCGCATCGTTCAATGGGATGTTAACTGGACGTACGATACCATGTGCACCTACGATAGCAGGTTGACCGATAAAGACGTTGCTTACACCATATTGACCTTCTTGGAATACAGACAATGGAAGTACTGCATTTTCATCGTCAAGAATAGCTTTAGTGATACGAGCAAGGGCAACGGCGATACCATAGTAAGTAGCACCTTTTTTGTTGATGATTGTGTAAGCGGCATCACGAACACCTTCGAACAATTCAACCAATTCAGATTCTTGAACATTTTGAGTGTCTTTAAGGAATTCTTCAAGGTTTACACCGGCGATGTTAGCGTGTGACCAAACGGCAAATTCTGAGTCACCGTGTTCACCCATGATGTAGGCGTGAACTGAACGAGCATCAACGTCAAGTTTCTCAGCAAGTGCTTGACGGAAACGAGCTGAGTCAAGTGAAGTACCTGAACCGATAACGCGTTCTTTAGGGAATCCTGAGAATTTCCATGTTGAGTAAGTCAATACGTCAACTGGGTTAGCTGCTACAAGGAAGATTCCTTTGAAGCCTGATTCAACAACTTGAGTAACGATAGATTTGTTGATAGCAAGGTTTTTACCAACAAGATCAAGACGAGTTTCACCTGGTTTTTGTGGAGCACCAGCAGTGATAACTACAAGGTCAGCATCCGCACAGTCTTCGTATTTAGCTGCGTAGATTTTTTTAGGTGAAGTGAAAGCAAGCGCGTGGCTAAGGTCAAGCGCATCACCAACAGCTTTTTCGAACAATTGTGGAATTTCTATGATACCAAGTTCTTGAGCGATACCTTGGTTTACAAGTGCGAAAGCGTAAGATGAACCTACGGCACCGTCACCAACGAGGATGACTTTTTTGTGTTGTTTAGTTGCAGTCATGGGTCTAAACATCTCCTTTTTTTTAATTGGGTTACCCCATACACTGCTTATTCTACCACTTTAAGTGATGGATGTCACGAAATATTAAGTAAATAATGGATGAAAGCGTTTTACACAACTGAAAAATAAAGCGTTTTATGGTATAATATTATAGAAATCTTCTATACTCTTTTATTAGAGTTTGGAATGATTTGAATGAAAGAAAAGAGGCATTTTTAGAGTGCAAGATAATAATTTAATTGACGTTAATTTGACGTCTGAGATGAAGACGAGCTTTATCGATTATGCCATGAGTGTTATCGTGTCTCGTGCTCTTCCAGATGTTCGTGACGGTTTAAAACCTGTACAACGTCGTATTCTTTATGGAATGAATGAGCTTGGGGTGACACCTGATAAGCCACATAAAAAATCTGCCCGTATTACCGGGGATGTCATGGGTAAATATCACCCACACGGGGACTCATCTATCTATGAAGCCATGGTCCGTATGGCGCAATGGTGGAGCTACCGTTACATGTTGGTTGATGGTCACGGGAACTTTGGTTCTATGGACGGAGATGGGGCTGCCGCTCAGCGTTATACTGAGGCGCGTATGTCTAAAATCGCCTTGGAAATGCTTCGTGATCTTAACAAGAATACTGTAGATTTCCAAGATAACTATGATGGATCAGAACGTGAGCCAATCGTTCTTCCGTCACGTATTCCCAACCTTCTTGTCAATGGTGCGACAGGGATTGCTGTTGGTATGGCGACTAACATTCCACCACACAATTTGGCTGAAACGATTGATGCTGTCAAATTGATGATGGATAATCCTGAAGTCACAACGCGTGAACTGATGGAAGTTCTTCCTGGACCAGACTTTCCAACTGGAGGCTTGGTCATGGGGAAATCTGGTATTCACCGTGCTTATGAAACTGGTAAGGGTTCTATTGTCCTTCGTTCGCGTACCGAAATTGAAACAACTAAATCAGGTCGTGAGCGTATTGTTGTCACTGAGTTTCCTTACATGGTCAATAAGACCAAGGTCCATGAACATATTGTGCGTTTAGCTCAAGAAAAACGTATTGAGGGGATTACAGCAGTCCGTGACGAGTCTTCTCGTGAAGGGGTACGCTTTGTCATCGAAGTGCGTCGTGATGCTTCGGCCAATGTTATCTTGAACAATTTGTTCAAATTAACGCAACTTCAGACTAACTTTAGTTTCAACATGTTGGCCATTGAAAAGGGTGTTCCTAAAATTCTTTCTTTGCGTCAAATCTTGGCTGACTATATTGCTCACCAACAAGAAGTTGTGGTTCGTCGTACACAGTTTGATAAAGACAAGGCTGAAGCACGTGCCCACATTTTAGAAGGTTTGCTGATTGCGCTTGATCATTTGGATGAAGTGATTACGATTATTCGTAACAGTCAAACTGATGCAGAGGCTCAAGCCGAGTTGATGGCTCGCTTTGAACTCACTGAACGTCAAAGCCAAGCCATTCTTGATATGCGTTTGCGTCGTTTGACCGGTTTGGAACGTGATAAAATTCAAAATGAGTACAATGATCTCCTTGCCTTGATTGCTGATTTGGCTGATATTTTGGCAAAACCAGAGCGTGTCATTGCTATCATCAAGGAAGAGTTGGATGAAAGTAAGCGTAAATTCGCAGATGCTCGTCGTACAGAGCTGATGGTCGGTGAAGTTGTCTCACTTGAAGATGAAGACCTAATCGAAGAAGAGGATGTCGTTATCACTCTTTCTAACAAGGGATATATCAAACGTTTGGCTCAAGACGAATTCCGTTCTCAGAAACGTGGAGGTCGTGGAGTTCAAGGTACAGGTGTGAACGATGACGACTTTGTTCGTGATATCGTTTCAACAAGTACTCATGATCACCTTTACTTTATGACCAATAAAGGGCGTGTATACCGTCTTAAGGGTTATGAAATTCCTGAGTATGGTCGCACAGCCAAAGGTTTACCTATCGTTAATCTCTTGAAGTTGGACGAAGGTGAGACCATTCAAACAGTCATTAATGCCAAGAGTGAAGAAGCTTCTGAAAATAATCACCTAGTCTTTGTAACTCGTCAAGGTTTGGTTAAACGAACTAAGGAAGCCGAGTTCAAAAACATTCGCCAAAATGGTTTGATTGCCTTAAAACTTAGAGAAGGTGACGAGCTAATCAACGTCTTCTTGACTACTGGTAATGAAGAAATTGTCATTGGTACTAAATTTGGTTACAGTGTTCGCTTCAAAGAGGACACTATTCGAAGCATGAGTCGTATGGCTGCTGGTGTTAAAGGGGTAACTCTTCGTGATGGTGACCAAGTTGTTGGTGCAGCTGCCATTACAGAAAACCAAGAAGTCTTGATTATCACTGAAAAAGGTTACGGTAAGCGTACCTCAGCTACTGAATACCCAACGAAGGGTCGTGGTGGTAAAGGTATCAAGACTGCCAATATCACAGAGAAGAATGGTAACCTAGCAGGTATTGTAACAGTGTCTGGTGATGAGGATATCATGGTCATCACCGATACAGGTGTTATCATCCGTACTGCCGTTGCTAATATTTCACAAACTGGTCGTGCCACTCAAGGGGTTAAGGTCATGCGTTTGGATGACTCTGCTCGTATTGTAACCTTTGCTTTAGTTGAGCCAGAAGAAGTTGAACAAGCTTCCGAAGATCAAGAAAGTGGTGACAACTAATGAGCAAAGATAAGAAAAATAACGTAACAAAAAAACGCCGTAAGTGGCTTGATATTCTTCGCTGGGTGTTGATTGTTGTTCTCTTAGTTGTTGGTCTAGCCTTGATTTTCAATAAGTCTATTCGAAACACAGTGATTGCTTGGAATACAAATAAGTATCAAGTGAGCAAGGTTTCTAAAAAGACTATTGAGAAAAACAAGGAAGCTAAGACTAGCTTTGACTTTGATACCGTTAAATCAATTAGTACAGAGTCTGTCTTGCAGGCACAGATGGATGCTCAAGAGCTTCCTGTCGTTGGTGGTATTGCTATTCCAGAGGTAGGTATCAATCTCCCTATTTTCAAAGGACTTGGCAATACAGAGTTGACTTACGGTGCAGGAACGATGAAAGAAGATCAAGTCATGGGTGGTGAAAACAACTATTCACTAGCTAGCCACCACGTCTTTGGTATTGCCGGTGCATCTGACATGCTATTTTCACCACTAGATAAGGCTAAGGAAGGTATGAAGATTTATCTTACGGATAAAAATAAAGTCTATACTTATGTTATTAGTGAGGTGAAGGTGGTCCAACCAACTGAAGTAGCAGTAGTTGATGATACACCTGGCAAGTCTGAAGTTACCCTTGTAACTTGTACGGATGCCGAAGCAACTCAGCGTACAATCGTCAAAGGTGAATTGAAATCACAGGTAGATTTTGACAAGGCAAGTTCAGATATTATTGAAGCCTTTAATAAGTCATACAATCAATTTCAAAGTTAAAAAAGGGCCTTCGGGCCTTTTTCAATGGCGGAAAATATGTTTTTAAATACAGTGCACCATGTTGCTATTATTGTTTCTGATTATGACTTGTCTCGAGATTTTTATGTCAATAAACTTGGTTTTGAGATTATTCGGGAAAATCACCGTCCGGAACGTCATGATTATAAGTTAGACCTAAGCTGTGGAGGTATAGAACTGAAATCTTCGGCAATAAGACCAGTGATCCGAACTATGTGGAACCCCCAAAACGTCCGTCTTATCCTGAGGCATGTGGCTTACGTCATTTAGCTTTCAGAGTGACTAATATTGAAGAGGTCGTCCAAGAGTTAGAACAAAAGGGTATCTCCTGCCAACCTATTCGCAAGGACACTTTTACCGGTGAAAAGATGACTTTCTTTGCTGATCCAGATGGTCTTCCTTTGGAGTTGCACGAGTAGTTTTTTTGACCTTAATTTTTTAAGTCATGGTATAATAGGTGAGCGGCTGGGCCTAGAGTCAGTCGTCCTTTAGGAGATTATGGAATACTATTCTATTTTCGAAAGGAAACACACATGAAATTGAAAAAACTTCTTGTTACTGGGATGGCTATATTGGCTTCAGTAACAGCCTTTACTTCGGTTGCTCAAGCAGCAACATCATCACAAGTCCAAAAGGTTATTGATGAATCTTATGTTCAACCAGACTATGTGATGGGGTATTCATTGTCGGAAGAGCAACGAAATGAAACCTTGAATTTATTAGGGTATGATAGTAGTAAGGATACTAATGTCAAGACCTTGACGACATCTGCTTACGCTAATATCATGAATGTGGCTGACGATTCTAGTCTTCAGCTATATTCTTCGGTTAAGATTGCTAAGCTGGGTGCTAAGGAAACCTTGAGTGTAGAGATTGTGACACCGCAAAATATCACGAAAATCACTCCAGATATGTACCGTAATGCTGCCACGACACTTGGTATTGAACATGCTAAGATTACGGTAGCAGCACCAATTGCAGTTACAGGAGAAAGTGCCCTGGCTGGTATTTACTATTCCCTTGAGCAAAATGGGGCTAAAGTTTCAGATGAAAGTAAAGAGCTTGCGCAAGAGGAACTTAAAACCCTTTCTCAAATCAATGAGGAAAATTCTGGTAAGACTGACTATGATGCAGACAAGCTTAATGTAGCTATGACTGATATTAAGTCAGCTGTTGCTGATAAAGGGAATAAGTTGACTGAAGATCAAGCTAAAACGATTGTTCAGCAAACCATCAATAACTACAACTTGGATCTTTCTGATACGCAAGTTAATCTTCTGGTGAATTTTGCTTTGAATTTGTCTAAGTCTTCAATCATTGACAGTGCTAGCTTTAAGTCAACCTTGAGTTCACTTAAAGATTCTATCGTTTCGAAAGCTGGTAATACCTTCTCTGGAATCAACCTAAACTTTAATGCCAACAAAACCCTTGAGAATAGCAAAAATATTTTTGCACAAATTTGGCAAGCTATCGTAGATTTCTTTACAGGACTGTCTAAATAGTAAAAGAGCTATCCGTTGGATGGCTTTTTCTATTTTTCAGAAAATATGTGAAATGCTATTGAAATTATTCCAACAATTGTGTAAAATGGTAAACATCAATTCAGATTATTCTGAAAATTTGTTTTAGGAGATTCTCTTATGTCACAAACAAGTGTAACTAGTCAGTCTACCTGGCGTAGTAAAATAAAAGCAATGGGACCTGGTATCCTAATGGCTTCAGCGGCCGTAGGTGGTTCCCATATCGTTTCATCAACCCAAGCTGGTGGTTCTTATGGATGGGCCTTGTTAGGCTTGGTTATTCTAGCTAACCTCTTCAAATACCCATTCTTCCGTTTTGGTGCTGAGTATACCGCAGATACAGGTAAAACCCTCGTTGAAGGTTATGCTGAGAAAGGTAAATTCTATCTTTGGGTATTCTTCATTTTGAATGTTTTCTCAGCTTTGGTTAATACTGCGGGAGTTTCTATTCTTTGTTCAGCCATCATTGCTAGTGCCTTTCCAATGCTTGGTTTGAGTATTACCACATGGTCAATTATTTTGGTTGCCATTATCTGGGGTATGTTACTCTTTGGTGGTTACAAACTTCTTGATGGTATGGCTAAATGGATCATGTCAGCTTTGACTATTGCAACAGTAGCAGCAGTTATTATTGCGGCAATCAAACACCCAGAGTACAGTGCTGACTTCGTTGAAAAAACACCATGGCAGCTCGCAGCCCTTCCATTTATCGTTTCACTTCTTGGATGGATGCCAGCACCAATTGAAATTTCAGCCATTAACTCACTTTGGTCAGCTGAGAAAAAGAAAACTGTTGATTTCAACACTGATGATGCCCTCTTTGACTTTAACGTTGGTTACATCGGAACAGCTATTCTTGCGGTATTCTTTGTAGCACTCGGGGCTCTTATTCAGTATCCAACTGGTAAGCCTGTAGAAGCAGCATCAGCTAAGTATATTGCACAGTTTGTTGGTATGTACGCATCAGTACTTGGTGAATGGTCACGCTATTTGATTACCTTTATCGCTTTCTTGTGTATCTTTGGTACTGTAATTACCGTTATTGATGGTTACTCACGTGTTAACGAAATTTCTCTTCGTCTTTTGTTTAACCAAAAAGAAAAAAATCAAACACCTTTGAATGTTTGGATGACCTTGACAGCTATTCTTGGTCTCATCATTATTTTCTTCTTCCAAGGTCAAGTAGCAACCATGCTTCGTTTCGCCATGATTGGTTCATTCCTTACAACACCTTTCTTTGCGCTTTTGAATTACGTACTTGTTACAAAAGAGAAGAAAGACCTTCCAACTTGGTTGAAAGGACTTGCCATTGCAGGTTTGATCTTCTTGTTCGGATTTGCCCTCTTCTTTATCTGGGCTTTGGCTATTGGTAAAGCAGGTTAATAGGAATAAACGGTTTCCATATGGAAGCTGTTTTTTTATTTTATAAATATGGGAGTAGGAGAGCTTATACCCAAGAGCATACAAAAAAACCATTCCAATCGGAATGGCTTAACAACAAGATGTTGCTTATTTGAGACCGTATTTTTTGTTGAAACGATCCACGCGTCCGTCTGCTTGTGTGAATTTTTGACGGCCAGTGTAGAATGGGTGTGAATCTGATGAAATTTCTACACGGATAAGTGGGTAAGTTTCACCTTCGAATTCAACTGTTTCGTTTGAGTGTTTAGTTGAACCGCTAAGGAATTGGTAACCAGTAGTTGTGTCCATGAATACTACTTGACGGTAATCTGGATGGATATCTTTTTTCATGTTAAAATATTTCCTTTCTGCCATGGTACTTTCCGCACCATAGTTTTTTTTAACTATTTTAGTTTATCAAAAGGTGGTCTACTTGACAAGTCTTTTTTACTATTTTTTAGGAAATTCGCATTTTGTAAATGCCACCTGTCTGAAAGCAGTGATTGTCTTTATCAACGATGATTGCTTCCAGCTCAGCTTGTGAACTAACTTCCTGGAAAATATGTTCGAGACTAGAGCCAAATAAGCGGGTTGTCCAAATTTCACCATCCACTGAGAGGGATGAAATAATGGTAAGGCTGGCTAGGTCACTGGAGACTGGATAACCAGTTTGGCTATCAAAAATATGATGGTAGGTTTTGCCATCTATCTCAAAAGTACGTTCATAGATTCCCGAAGTGACCACAGACTGGTCTCTTATAGCAAGCACCATAAGATTTGTGTTTCTAGTCTCCTTAGGATTTTGAATACCAATTCGCCATTTGTGGTCAGGATTATGGAGAGCTGGTCCAAAGGTTAGGACATTACCCCCGAGATTGATTAGGGCGCTGGTTACTTTTTCAGCTTTGAGAAAATCTGCAATACGATCTGCAATATATCCCTTTGCCAGAGCACCAAGATCAATTTTCATCCCTTTTTCTTTGAGAAAAACACTTTGATTTTTCTCGGATAGAACAATAGCATCGGGATTGATGATATCCAGGAGCGGACGAATTTCTTCAGGAAGAGGCAGCTTAGCATCAGAAAAACCAATGCGCCAAGTCTGAATGAGAGGCCCAATAGCAATATTAAGGTGACTTCCAGGTTGGCAGCTATGCCATTTTCCAAGAGAAATAAGTTCAAAAAGTTCTGGGTGAACTGTCACTGGATGTAAGCCTGCTGCCTTGTTAATTTTCATGAGTTCGGAACTGTTGTCATTGGCTGAGAAGCGCTTATTGTAGGTATGTAGAAGTGCTTCAACTTGGTCTAGCAGGGGTTCTGGTTCTTTATGATAGATAGAGACGTCAATCACAGTTCCCATGAGACGTACACGACGATTAGTGAGTTGCATGGGCAACAGTATCCTTAATTTCTTGATAGATTTGTTCGTTTTCTTCTAAGCTGTAGGAATTGGCCCCACTAGCAAGTGGGTGGCCGCCACCATCATGGCGTTTGGCAATCTCGTTGATGACAATGCTTTTACTACGTAGACGGACACGGTAATGTCCCTCAGGCTGCTCTACGAAAATAGCCCAAGATTCGACACAATCAATACGTCCTGGAGTTCCAACAATAGCAGAACTTTCAGCATCAGTAACATTGAATTCATCCAAAATCTTTCGTGTCAAGACAACTCGAGCTGCACCATTTTCATCAACTTCTAGATTATCGAAAACATAACCTTGTAGTTTAGCAATTTTGAAAGGGAAACTGTCCATACGACGAGCCATTGCTGCAAAATCAAAGTCGTATTCACGAAGTTTAGCCGCGATTTGAAGTGTTTTAGGAGTAGTAGATGGAAAGAGGAAGCGGCCTGTATCACCAACAATACCATTGTAAAGAACACGCGCAGCGGCATCTGACAAGGAAAGGTCAAGGCTGAGGGCCCAGTCAGTTACAATTTCGCTGGCACTTGAAGCAGTCGTATCAACAAGTAGAAGATCACCGTAGGCATCATCGTTAGGATGATGGTCAATTTTGATAAGGAAGTCACCTTTATCATAACGATCGTCGTCGATACGAGGGGTGTTGGCTGTATCGGTAACAATAACAAGCGCCCCTTCATAATCTTGGTCAGTTACCTCATCCATCTCAGCAATCCAAGATAAGGTAGGCTCATTGACACCTGTCGCAAGAACTTTTTTATCTGGAAAGTTTGTTTTTAAAATTTCCTTCAGTCCCACTTGACTACCAATGGCATCAGGGTCAGGTCTTTGGTGGCGGTGAATAATAATAGTGTCGTAGGCTCTGATTTTTTCTAAAATAGCTTGAAATACAGTCATGAATGTCTCCTTGTAATTTTGCTTCTATTATATCATGAAACAATAGAAAAACGGTTAGCCTAGGCAAACCGTTATAAAAATTAGATCTCTTTATAGTCGACTTCAAGTCCCCGTTTAACCGCTGGACGGTCAGCAATTTTTTCAGTCCAAGCTTGAAGGTGCTTGTATTCTTTAACATCAAGGAAAATACCAGCCTTGTCCCAGATCTTATCTTGAGCAAGACGACCATACCAAGACCAGATAGCGATATCAGCGATAGTATACTCATCACCAGCAATATAAGGTTTGGTTGCTAATTCTTTATCAAGCAAGTCAAGTTGGCGTTTGGCTTCCATGGCAAAACGGTTGATGGCATATTCGATTTTTTCAGGTGCATAGTGGAAGAAGTGCCCAAAGCCACCACCTAGAAAAGGAGCAGCACCTGTTTGCCAAAAGAGCCAGTTGAGAACTTCTGTATGTTTTGCGTGATCAGTTGGAATGAGTTTGCCGAATTTTTCAGCCAAGTAAAGGAGGATGTTAGCTGATTCGAAGACACGAACTGGTTGGTCTTCAGAGTAATCCATCATGGCTGGAATCTTTGAGTTTGGATTGATTGAAACAAAGTCTGAGCCGAATTGGTCACCATCACCAATCTTAATACGATAAGCGTCATAACCCGCTTGAGTCACACCAAGTTCTTTCAATTCTTCCAGCATGATAGTTGCCTTGATACCATTTGGTGTCGGAAGAGTATAGAGTTGGAAAGGTTGGTCACCTTTAGGTAGAGTTTGTTCAAAACGTGCACCAGCTGTAGGTTGATTGAGGCCACCCCAGGCACCTCCCATAGAGGTTGGGTTTTCCCAAACTTCTGGTAAAATATAGTCAGACATAAAGTTTCTCCTTGTATTCTTGATAGTTACATCCTAACAAAATGCTAATGGCATTTCAAGAATCTACTACGTCCTATTAGGCGCGATACCTTGACTTTTTCTATAAGAATGATAAGATAGTAAAAATTAATTTTTATCTGATAAAAAACATATTGTTTAGAGAGGAAGAAAAGAATGACTGCTATTGATTTTCATAAGTTGGCTAAAACAGAACTACACTGTCATTTGGATGGTTCTCTATCATTGGAAACCATTCGCCACCTAGCTGACTTGGCACAGATTGAGTTACCTGAGGACGATGCGGAGCTCAAACACCATGTGACAGCACCTGCTACCTGTGAGAGTCTCTTAGATTATCTTGAGGCTTTTGATTATATTCGTCCTTTGCTTCAAACAAAGGAAGCCTTGACCGTTGCGGCTTATGATGTTGCTAAACAGGCTGCTCTTGAAAATGTTATCTATATTGAAGTGCGTTTTGCTCCAGAATTGTCAATGGATAAGGGATTGACTGTCGCTGAAACCATTGATGCTGTTTGTCAAGGCTTACGTCAAGCTCAAGAAGAATTCGGTATTGTAGCCAAGGCCCTAGTTTGTGGCATGCGCCAATCAGATCAAGAATTAACGGCTCGTATTCTTGATGAAGCAAATGAAGTTGAAGATAGTGACTTTGTTGGTTTTGATTTTGCTGGAGATGAGCATCATTATGGACCTAAAGCGATTAAACCTCTAATTGAACAAGTCCAAAGTTACAACCGTCCGATGACTTTTCATGCTGGTGAGTGTGGTTGCCCAGCCTTTTTGGCTGAGTCAATTGCCATGGGAATTAAGCGTAATGGTCATGCAACGATCCTGGCTCAAGAGCCTGAGCTTCTGGAAGAGTTTGTCAAAAATGGTGTCACAGGAGAGTTATGTTTAACAAGTAATCTCCAGACTAAGGCTGCTATTACAGTTGATGATTTTCCTTATCTAAAAATGAAAGCGGCAGGGGCTAATATTACCATTAATACGGACAATCGTACCGTTTCTGATACAAACCTGACCAAAGAGTACGAACTCTATCACAAGCATTTTGATAGCTCATTTCAAGACTTCTATGCTCATAATAAGACAGCAATCGAAGCTTCATTTGCTAGTGATGAGGAGAAAGAAGAACTCCTTGAAAAATTGGCTAAAGCCTATTCATAAGAAGTAAATAGACTGGTAAAACTTTATAAAGGTGATAAAATTGAGCCATTTGGAACATCAGTTAAACCTATCATAAAAATAGGGGAGAGAGGCGAACTTTTTTCAAAAATTGTTCAGTCTCCCTCCCTTTTACGCTTGGAATTATGATAAAATAAGTACAATACATATTTTAGAGGAGACTGGTTTGGCACAACTTTATTTTCGCTACGGCACCATGAATTCTGGGAAATCCATTGAGATTCTTAAGGTTGCCTATAATTACGAAGAACAAGGAAAACCAGTAGTATTGTTGACCAGTCGTTTGGATAATCGAGATGGGGTCGGCTATATCTCTAGTCGTATTGGCATGAAGCGGAAGGCCTATCCTATTGGTGATGATACGGATATTTTTGGTTACATTGCTCATATGGATCCACGACCTTACTGTGTTTTAGTTGATGAGGCTCAGTTTTTGACCCGTGCGAATGTCTATGATTTGGCACGAATTGTTGATGAGTTAGATATCCCAGTGATGGCTTTTGGTCTCAAAAATGATTTTCAGAACAATCTCTTTGAAGGTTCTAAATATCTTT
The DNA here is from genome assembly GCF_000525585.1 of Streptococcus sp. ACS2. NCBI lineage: Bacteria > Bacillati > Bacillota > Bacilli > Lactobacillales > Streptococcaceae > Streptococcus > Streptococcus sp. ACS2. The sequence continues at coordinate 57,157 of NZ_JALT01000038.1, read as the reverse complement.
TGCTATTGTCTGATAAGATTGATGAAATCAAGACTATTTGTCATTATTGCTCGAGAAAGGCAACCATGGTTCTTCGTATGGAAGATGGTAAGCCAGTTTATGAGGGAGCACAAGTTCAAATTGGAGGACACGAGAGTTATATCTCTGTTTGCCGAAAGCACTGGTTTAATCCACCTCAAGAAAACATAATCCCTTTGAATAAGGCCTAAAAACGACTATTAGTTATATAAGGAGTAAAGATAACAAATGAATATTTATGATCAGTTACAAGCGGTTGAAGACCGTTATGAGGAATTGGGTGAATTGCTTAGTGACCCTGAAGTCGTTTCAGACACTAAACGTTTCATGGAGTTGTCGCGTGAAGAAGCAAATACTCGTGAAACGGTGACAGCTTACCGAGAGTACAAGCAAGTCATCCAAAGTATCTCAGATGCTGAAGAGATGATTAAGGAAGCAAGCGGTGATCCTGACTTGGAAGAAATGGCTAAGGAAGAACTCAAAGAATCTAAAGCCGCTAAAGAAGAGTATGAAGAACGTTTGAAAATTCTTCTCTTGCCAAAAGACCCTAATGATGACAAGAATATTATCCTCGAAATCCGTGGAGCCGCAGGTGGTGATGAAGCTGCCTTGTTTGCAGGTGACCTTTTAGCTATGTACCAAAAATACGCAGAAACACAAGGTTGGCGCTTCGAGGTCATGGAAGCTTCTTACAATGGTGTCGGTGGTATCAAAGAAGTGGTTGCCATGGTTTCAGGACAATCAGTCTACTCTAAACTCAAATATGAATCTGGAGCACACCGTGTGCAACGTGTGCCTGTGACTGAGAGTCAAGGTCGTGTTCATACCTCGACAGCAACTGTTTTGGTCATGCCAGAAGTTGAAGAAGTAGAGTACGAAATTGATCCTAAGGACCTTCGTGTCGATATCTATCACGCTTCTGGTGCCGGTGGTCAGAACGTCAATAAGGTTGCGACTGCGGTTCGTATGGTTCACATTCCTACTGGAATCAAAGTAGAGATGCAAGAAGAACGTACACAACAGAAGAACCGTGATAAAGCCATGAAGATTATCCTTGCGCGTGTTGCGGACCACTTTGCACAGATTGCTCAAGATGAACAAGATGCTGAGCGTAAATCTACTGTTGGTACAGGGGATCGTTCAGAGCGTATCCGTACTTACAACTTCCCACAAAACCGTGTAACGGATCACCGTATTGGTTTGACCCTTCAAAAATTAGATACGATTTTGGCTGGGAAAATGGATGAAGTCATTGATGCTCTTGTTCTTTACGATCAAACTCAAAAATTGGAAGAGCTTAACAAATGATTTTAGCGGATGTTCTGGCTGACTATGAAAAGCAGCTTGAGGCTGTTGGAGAAGAGCCAGAGGCCCTTTCCTTTGTTTATCGTGGTTTGAAGCAATGGGACTTGACTCATTTTGTTCTTCAATTGCGTCAGGAAGTTTCAGAGGAGGATGCTGAGCTATTAGCTCATGCATTTAGCCAACTAAAGAATCACCATCCTGCCCAGTATATCTTGGGCTATGAAGACTTTCATGGTTTACGTTTTCAGGTTGATGAGCGTGTCTTGATTCCACGTCCTGAAACTGAAGAACTAGTGGACTTGATTTTAGCGGAAAATCCAAGCACAGAGCTTAAGGTTCTTGATATCGGAACTGGGAGTGGTGCTATTTCGGTATCCCTGAAAAAGAGTCGCCCCCTTTGGCAAGTAACAGCTAGTGACTTATCAGTGGATGCCTTAGTACTTGCTAAGGAGAATGCCAAGCTAAATCAGGTAGCCATCAGCTTTGTTCAATCAGATGTTTTCGAAAATATTTCTGGTAGTTTTGATATCATTGTGTCAAACCCTCCCTATATTTCTAAAAATGATAAGAACGAAGTTGGGGTCAATGTCTTGGCTAGCGAGCCAAAGATGGCCTTGTTTGCTGATGAAGAAGGGCTTGCCATTTATAGACAGATTATTGAGGAGGCATATAAGTATTTGACTCCTAGTGGAAAGCTCTACTTTGAAATTGGCTATAAGCAGGGAATGGATTTGAAAAAGCTCTTGTCTCTACATTTTCCTGATAAGCGAGTGCGTGTCCTTAAGGACCAATTTGGACAAGATAGAATGGTCGTGATGGATGATGAAAAGTAAGAAAGTATTAAGAGAAATCTTGGCTGACGGTGGTGCAGTCGTTCTTCCTACAGAGACTGTCTATGGTCTATTTGCTAAGGCTATGGATGAGAGTGCTGTAAACCATGTCTATGAGCTGAAAAATCGTCCTAGAGATAAAGCTATGAATTTGAATGTCGCTTCTTATGAAGATATCCTGTCCTACTCAAAAGAGCAACCCAAGTATTTAAAACAATTGTATGATGCTTTTTTGCCTGGACCTCTGACCATCATCTTAAAAGCTAATGATCAAGTACCTAGATGGATTAATTCAGGTTTGGCGACAGTTGGCTTCCGTTTGCCAAATCATCCTGTCACTAGAGAACTGATTCAATCTGAGGGCCCTTTGATTGGTCCATCTGCTAATAAGTCTGGGAAGGCTAGTGGTCGTTATTTTGACCAAATAAGAGCGCAATTTGATTTTCAGGTGACAGGCTATCAAGATGATGATGCCTTGTTAGGTGTAGATTCGACAATATTGGATTTGTCGGTCTCACCTGCTAAGATTCTCAGACAAGGAAAAATTACAAAAGAAGACCTATTGGCGGCTCTACCCGAGTTGACCATAGAATAAATGACTAACAGAGACCTATGGAAGTGTGAGATAATTTCCGATTGTATGTGGGTGAGTTGATTGAACCCCATTAGACCTCAAAGGAGACCTCTATGATTTTTGATAAAGAAGATTACAAAGCATTTGACCCTGAACTATGGAATGCCATCGATGCTGAGGCAGAACGTCAGCAAAACAATATTGAGTTGATTGCCTCTGAGAACGTGGTATCTAAAGCAGTAATGGCTGCTCAAGGAACTCTCTTGACTAACAAGTACGCAGAAGGCTATCCAGGTAAACGTTACTATGGTGGTACAGACGTGATTGATGTAGTTGAGTCTCTTGCTATTGAGCGTGCCAAAGAACTTTTTGGAGCAAAATTTGCCAACGTGCAACCTCACTCAGGTAGTCAAGCCAATGCAGCAGTTTACATGTCTTTGATCCAACCAGGTGATACGGTTATGGGAATGGATTTGTCAGCGGGTGGTCACTTGACACATGGTGCACCAGTTAGCTTCTCTGGTAAGACCTATAACTTTGTGGCTTACAACGTTGATAAAGAAACTGAACTTCTTGATTACGATGCTATTCTGGCTCAAGCTAAAGAAGTACAACCAAAACTCATCGTGGCTGGGGCTTCAGCTTACTCACGTATCATTGATTTTGCTAAATTCCGTGAAATTGCTGATGCTGTAGGTGCTTACCTCATGGTAGATATGGCTCACATTGCTGGTCTTGTAGCCTCTGGTCATCATCCAAGTCCAGTTCCTCATGCACATGTGACCACTACAACAACTCACAAGACACTTCGTGGTCCTCGTGGTGGTTTGATTTTGACTGATGATGAAGATATCGCTAAGAAATTGAATTCTGCGGTCTTCCCTGGTTTGCAAGGTGGTCCATTGGAACACGTTATTGCTGCTAAGGCTGTTGCTCTTAAAGAAGCACTTGACCCTGCCTTTAAGGAATATGGGGAAAATGTTATCAAGAACGCAGCTGCCATGGCTGACGTTTTCAATCAACATCCAGATTTCCGTGTTATCTCAGGTGGAACTAACAATCACCTCTTCTTGGTTGATGTGACTAAGGTTGTTGAAAATGGTAAGGTTGCGCAAAATGTTCTTGAAGAAGTTAATATTACTTTGAACAAGAATGGTATTCCATATGAGCAATTGTCTCCATTCAAGACATCTGGTATCCGTGTTGGTAGTCCAGCTATTACGAGTCGTGGTATGGGTGAAGCTGAGAGCCGTAAAATTGCTGAATTGATGGTTCAAGCTTTGGAAAATCACGATAAACCTGAAGTTTTGGAAGAGATTCGTGGAGAAGTTAAAGCTCTTACAGATGCCTTCCCACTCTATTAAAAACTATGTTAGATTTATATATTAAACGCATTGTCATTCACCAGTTTTCGCCAAATGATACGGAGCTGGTTTTAGCAGAAGGGCCTCTTGAAATAACGCCTCGCTTAGATGAGTATTTTCGAAAGAAACTCACTAAGGTTTTCTCTGATGAGGCTAAACGTGGCTATTTCGATGCGGAAAATGTTTTTATCAGTCATCTAGGAGATGATTTGATGGAAAGTTCTGTTAAAATTTCCCAACTTTGGAAGGAAGAATTTGTCATTTCTGAAGATCAAAAGACCAATGATTTGGTCTTTATTCAGTTTGATAAAGAAGGGCAAGAATATTTTGCTTTCTTGCGTATTGCTCTCAAGGACAGTTTGATTCATTCTTTGGGAGATAGTCAGCATCCTATTCAATTGTCACAAAATAATTTGCCATCTGCGGCCCAGACACCTGATGAAGCTTTGGTAATCAATCGTAGTAGTAAGCAGTATTATTTGATTGAAAAGCGAATCAAGCATAATGGAAGCTTTGCCAATTATTTCTCTGAAAATTTGTTACAGGTTCAGCCTGAACAATCTGTCAAAAAATCGATTAAGATGGTTGAAGATACTGCCCAGAAGATTGCCGAGAATTTTAATCAGGATGACTTTAACTTCCAAGGAAAAATGAAATCTGCTATTTTCAATAATTTGGAAGAAGACCAAGAGTTATCACCTGAAAAATTGGCAGACCAGCTCTTTGATAATAATTTGACAGCTCGTTTGACTTTCGTTGATGAGCTCAAAGAGGCTATACCTGAGCCTATTTCGGTATCAGATATTGACCATTCACGTCAAATTAAGAAATTGGAGAATCAAAAATTATCGTTATCGAACGGAATTGAGTTAATCGTGCCTAATAATGTGTATCAGGATGCTGATAGTGTTGAATTTATTCAAAATCCTGATGGCACCTACTCTATTCTCATCAAAAATATCGAGGATATCATCAATAAATAATATGTTTAAATGGATAAGACGTCTGGCGGTTTTTGTCGTAGTCCTCATCATAGGTATCCAATGTTATCGAATCCATGCCAATATTCAACATGTCTTAACCTATGAATCCATGGTTAAGGAGGTTTTGGCTGAAGACGACATTGATAATACAACCAATGTTGATTTGGTGTTGGCTATGATCTACACAGAAACCAAGGGGAAGACAGATGACGTGATGCAGTCCAGTGAAAGTTCTACAGGGGTGACTAACTCCATCACAGATCGAAAAGAAAGTATTCGTCAAGGGGTGACGGTGCTGTCAGAAAATCTGGAAGAAGCTGCCCACCATAAGGTGGATCCTTGGACAGCAGTACAAGCTTATAATTTTGGTAAGGCCTATATCGATTATGTGGCTGATAATGGTGGAGTTAACACCGTTGAATTAGCAAAAGCTTATTCAAAAAATGTCGTTGCTCCGAGTCTAGGAAATACTAGTGGGGAAACCTATACTTATTATCAACCTGTTGCCATGTATTATGGTGGGGGTAAGCTTTATACAAATGGCGGAAATATTTATTACGCCAAAGAAGTGCAGTTTAACCTCTTTTTGATGCGTATGTTCTCTCGTCTCTAAGAGGATACACTTCATTCTTAAGGAAAGACAAATGAAAGCATTATTAGTTTATTTTAAAGGATATGTCAAAGACAGTATCCTGGGTCCCGTTTTTAAATTAATCGAAGCCAGTTTCGAACTTTTGGTCCCACTAGTCATTGCTGGAATTGTCGACACAACTATTCCAAATAAAGACAAAAATCATCTCTTTTTGATGATTTTTGTCTTGTTTGGACTTGCCGTTATTGGTGTTGTCGTTGCTATTTCAGCACAGTATTTTTCATCAAGAGCAGCAGTTGGTTATGCGCGAGTGTTGACCAATGACCTCTATGCGAAAATCATGCGTTTATCAAAGGAAAAGCGGGATGAGATTGGAACTTCAAGTTTGGTAACACGCTTGACTGGTGATACCTTTCAAATCCAAACGGGGATAAATCAATTTTTGAGGCTCTTTTTGAGGGCACCAATTATTGTGACAGGAGCCATTATTATGGCATTCCGAATCAGTCCACGCTTGACCCTCTGGTTTCTTGGTATGGTCTTGGTATTGACCCTTATTATTGTACTAGCTAGTCGCATCGTCAATCCTTTATATGCCAAGATACGAGTGATTAATGAGTCAATTGTTACTAATACGCGCCAACAACTTGAAGGTATGAGGGTTATTCGTGCCTTTGGTCAGAGTGAGCGTGAATTAGATAACTTCACGACTGTAAATAAAGACCTGAAGAAGTGGCAACTCAAAACAGGCGTGATAGCAAGTCTCATTAGTCCTTTGACTTTCCTAGTTGTTAATATGACTTTGATTGCTGTCCTTTGGCAAGGAAATCTGCAAATTCAAGGTGGGCTCTTGTCTCAAGGGATGCTGATTGCTCTGGTCAATTATCTCTTGCAAATTTTGACGGAGCTTCTTAAATTGGCTATGATGTTGACCAATCTTAACCAGAGCTTTATTTCGGCGAAAAGGGTACAAGCTATTTTTGAACTCCAAGATGAGGATATTGAGGCACCTTTAACACTAAGAAAACCAGATCAGTCGGAAACAGGACTTGCTATTGGCCACATGACCTTTACCTATCCGACTGCTAGTCAACCGTCACTACAAGAGATTGATTTAAAGATTGCTAGAGGTGAGTCACTGGGTATTATTGGTGGTACTGGTTCGGGTAAATCGACCTTGGTAAACTTAATCATGAACTTATATCAACCTCAGATTGGTTCTTTAGCTATTTTCAAGGATCAAAAATCACCAAGAAATCTTAAAGAGTGGCGTTCTTGGGTTGCCTATGTCCCACAAAAAGCTGAGCTATTTAGGGGAACCATTCGTTCAAACTTGTCACTAGGACTTGATCACGAACCAAGTGATAAGGAATTGTGGCATGCTCTTGACATGGCTCAGGCTGCTGACTTTGTAAAAGACAAAGACCTTGGTTTAGATGAGCCAGTTGAGTCGTTTGGCCGTAATTTTTCGGGAGGGCAACGTCAGCGTTTAACCATTGCGCGTGCGCTGATGCGTCCAGCGCCGTTCTTGATTTTGGATGACTCAACCTCAGCCCTAGATTACCTGACTGAAAGTCGCCTACTAGCGGCTATTAGAGATAATCTTAAATCAACTAGTTTGATTATTATTTCGCAAAGAACAAATAGCCTAAAAGCAGTTGATCAAATTTTGGTGCTTGATATGGGGCATCAAGTTGGCTTGGGAAATCATGAAGCGTTGCTTAACACTAATAAACTCTATCAAGACATTCATTATTCTCAACACCAAAAGGAGGTCGCTGATGAAGGCTAGAAATAATAAATCGACGCTTAAACGTTTAAGCAGAGATATCTTAAGCCAGCGTTACCTCTTTGCCTTAGCAACTATTGGGACCATTGTTCAAGTTGCCTTAACGGTTTACTTACCTATCTTAATTGGTGATGCAGTGGATGCTGTTCTTAAGATGAATGCTGTTCTTTTGATGTCGCGTTTAATATGGCAGATGCTTGTAGTTATCATAGCCAATAGTGCAATCCAGTGGCTAAATCCTTTAATTTATAACCGTTTGATTTACTCTTATAGTGAAAGTTTACGAGAGAGAGTCATGGTGAAAATTCATGCCATGCCTCTCAGTTACCTTGACCGTCAAGGAACTGGAGATATGGTTAGCCGTGTGACTACAGATAGTGACCAATTAAATAACGGACTTCTCATGGTCTTTAACCAATTTTTCGTCGGGCTTTTGACTATATTTGTTATTATCATTACCATGGCTCGTTTGGACTGGTTCATGATGCTCTTAGTTCTAGTGATGACACCCCTGTCAATGCTTGTGGCACGTTTTATCGCCAAGAAGAGCTATCAACTCTATCGCAATCAAACTAAATGGCGAGGCATGCAGACTCAGTTGATTGAGGAAAGTTTGACTCAAGAAGCCTTAGTACAGAGTTTAAATGCTCAAGACCAGATGGTTAGGAGTTTTAAAGACGTCAATGGTAAGTATGCTGATTATTCACAGGGAGCCATCTTTTATTCGTCAGCGGTTAACCCAGCTACACGCTTTGTTAATAGTCTGATTTATGCTCTCATTGCAGGTGTTGGAGCCTATCGTATCATGTCAGGTGGCGCATTTACAGTGGGACAATTGACTACCTTCCTAAACTATGTCACCCAGTATACGAAGCCTTTCAATGACATTTCGTCTGTTCTTTCAGAACTTCAAAGTGCCTTGGCTTGTGCCGACCGCCTTTATATAATTTTAGATGAAGATGAAATACCAGAAACAGGCAATGTGGTTTTGGAAGAAGCAGATGTGCAAGGACGTTTTAAATTTGATCATGTTCAATTTGGTTATTTGCCTAATAAACCTCTTATCAAGGATTTGAGCATTGATATACCTGCGGCAAGTACTGTTGCCATTGTTGGCCCTACAGGAGCAGGCAAATCTACCTTGATTAACCTGCTCATGCGTTTCTATGATTTGGACAAGGGTCAAATTTTACTAGACGGTAGACCTATTACAGATTATACCCGTGAGAGTCTTCGCAAGCAGATTGGGATGGTCTTACAGGAAACTTGGCTAGAGGTCGGCACTATCCATGATAATATTGCTTACAGTAATCCAGAAGCCAGTCGTGAAGAAGTTATAGCAGCAGCCAAGGCTGCCAATGCAGATTTCTTTATTCAGCAGTTACCCCAAGGCTATGACACCTACTTGAATGATGCTGGGCAATCCCTTTCTCAGGGACAACGTCAGCTTTTGACCATTGCTCGCATATTTGTCAATGTGCCTAAAATCTTAATCTTAGATGAAGCCACTTCTAGTATCGATACACGTACAGAGCTTCTCATTCAAGACGCCTTCGCTAAATTAATGAAAGGTCGAACAAGTTTCATCATTGCCCATCGATTGTCTACCATCGAAAATGCGGACCTTATTTTGGTCATGAATAATGGGGATATCGTTGAACACGGAACCCATGAACAACTGATGCAAGCTAAGGGAATGTACTATCGTATGCAGACGGCCCAAAAGACACAAAATAGTTAAATCCGACAGAGCTTTTAAGCTCTGTTTTTTTTATGATTTTAGCCAATCATTTATCACGGAAGCTTATTAATGAAAAAGAAATGAAATTTAGTTATTTTTTCTTTTTTATTGGAAAAAATACTGATAAGATGGTAAACTAAAGAGGATATTATATAAAAAAAGGTATCGAAAATTAGAATGTTAAAACATAAAAACGTCCTGGTATTTTTAGGACAAACCTTGCTTTATTTCGCCATTTTTATGGCCCTAATTTATCTCTACAATTACCTAGGACAAGGTCAAGGTAATTTTATCTATAACGAATTTTAGGAAGAATAATGACGAATACAAAAATTAAAGATATGATCGAAACGATTGAGCAGTTTGCCCAATCACAACCTGACTTTCCTGTTTACAATATTTTAGGGGAAGTTCACACTTACGGTGACTTAAAAGCTGACTCGGATAGCCTAGCTGCCAAGATTGATAGTCTTGATATTCCAGAAAAATCACCTGTTGTGGTTTATGGCGGTCAAGAGTATGAAATGTTGGCAACTTTTGTCGCTTTGACTAAATCTGGTCACGCTTATATTCCAATTGATAGTCACTCAGCTCTTGAGCGCGTGACGGCTATCGTTGAAGTAGCAGAGCCTAGTCTGATTATTGCTATCAATGACTTCCCACTTGAGGAAGTCCAAGCTCCAATTCTAACATTGGATCAAGTGACAACAGCTTTTGAAAGCAAGACTAGCTACGAAGTGACTCATCCTGTTAAGGGGGATGATACTTATTACATCATCTTCACATCAGGAACTACAGGTAAGCCTAAAGGGGTACAAATTTCACACAATAATCTCCTTAGTTTCACCAACTGGATGATTACGGATAAGGAATTTGCGACTCCAAAACGTCCACAAATGCTGGCTCAACCGCCTTATTCATTTGACCTATCGGTAATGTACTGGGCACCTACATTGGCACTTGGAGGAACACTCTATGCACTTCCTTCAGCCATTACGCAGGACTTCAAGAAGCTCTTTGAAACGATCTTCTCACTTCCAATTGCTATTTGGACATCGACCCCATCATTTGCAGATATGGCAATGTTGTCTGAAGACTTCAATGCAGAGAAGATGCCGGAAATTACGCATTTCTATTTTGATGGAGAAGAGTTGACTGTCAAGACTGCTCAAAAGCTTCGCCAACGTTTCCCAGAGGCACGTATTATCAATGCTTACGGGCCAACTGAGGCAACAGTAGCCTTATCAGCAGTAGCAGTAACTGATGAGATGCTGGCAAACCTTAAGCGTTTGCCGATTGGTTATACCAAGGAAGATTCACCAACTTATATTATCGATGAGGATGGGAATATCCTTCCAAATGGTCAACAGGGTGAGATCATCGTATCAGGACCAGCAGTGTCCAAAGGCTACATGAATAATCCTGAAAAGACTGCTGAAGCCTTCTTCGAGTTTAATGGCCTTCCTGCTTACCATACTGGTGATGTAGGAACGATGACTGATGAAGGTCTCCTTCTTTACGGTGGCCGTATGGACTTCCAGATTAAGTTTAATGGTTTCCGTATTGAGTTAGAGGATGTTTCACAAAACCTTAATAAGTCTAAGTACATTGATTCAGCAGTAGCTGTACCACGTTACAATAAAGACCATAAGGTTCAGAACCTCTTGGCTTATGTGATTCTTAAGGATGGCGTTCGTGAGCAGTTTGAACGTGATATCGATATTACTAAGGCTATCAAGGCTGACTTAGAAGATATCATGATGTCTTACATGATGCCAACCAAGTTCCTCTATCGTGAGAGTTTGCCTTTGACACCAAATGGGAAGATTGATATCAAGGGCCTTATCAGTGAGGTTAACAACCGATGATAGACTTCTTGAAACAGCTACCTCATTTAGAAGCCTACGGTAATCCCTTCTATTTCATCTACCTTGGATTAGCTCTATTGCCAATCTTTGTGGGTCTCTTCTTTAAAAAGCGTTTTGCGATTTATGAATGTTTGGTAAGTCTAGCCTTTATTGTTCTTGCTCTGACAGGAACACATGCTAGTCAATTACTAGCCTTACTCTTTTATATTATTTGGCAAATCATCTGGGTTTATTCATACAAACATTACCGCAGTCAAAAGGATAATAAATGGGTTTTCTATTTACACTCGTTTCTTGTAGTCCTTCCCTTGATTTTTGTTAAGGTAGAGCCTGCGATAAATGGTACTCAGTCGCTTTTAAACTTTCTTGGTATTTCTTACTTGACCTTCCGATCAGTTGGAATGATTATCGAGATGCGGGATGGTGTCCTTAAAGAGTTTACACTTGGAGAGTTCCTCCGATTCATGCTCTTTATGCCAACCTTTACGAGTGGTCCCATTGATCGCTTCAGACGCTTTAACGAAGACTATCAAGCAATTCCTGAGCGAGACGAGCTGATGAATATGTTGGAGCAAGCTGTAAAATATATCATGCTTGGTTTCCTCTATAAGTTTGTTTTGGCGCAGATTTTCGGAAGTATGCTCTTGCCTTCACTGAAAGCACAAGCTTTGGCTCAAGGTGGTATCTTTAATTTACCAACACTTGGTGTCATGTATGTTTTCGGTTTTGATCTCTTCTTTGACTTTGCGGGTTACTCAATGTTTGCCTTGGCAGCATCTAACCTTATGGGGATTAAGAGCCCAATCAACTTTGACAAACCTTTTATCTCACGAGACTTGAAAGAATTTTGGAATCGTTGGCATATGAGCTTGTCTTTCTGGTTCCGTGACTTTATCTTTATGCGTTTGGTTATGGTTTTGATGCGAAATAAAGTTTTCAAAAATCGTAACACGACTTCAAATGTGGCCTATGTCATTAATATGATGGTTATGGGATTCTGGCATGGGGTTACTTGGTACTACATTGCATACGGTATTTTCCATGGTATTGGTCTAGGACTTAATGATGCCTGGTTGCGCAAGAAGAAGACCATTAATAAAGAACGTAAGAAAGCTGGTCTTGAGCCACTTCCTGAAAATAGATGGACGAAGGCTTTGGGAATCTTTATTACATTTAACACTGTTATGTTGTCATTCTTGATTTTCTCTGGATTCTTGAATGACCTCTGGTTCACTAAAAATAAGTAAAGGAATTATAAAAATGGATGTAAAATCAGAAGTTATTGAAATTATTGATGAACTCTTCATGGAAGATGTTTCTGACATGATGGACGAAGATCTTTTCGATGCTGGTGTTCTCGATTCAATGGGAACAGTTGAGCTAATCGTTGAATTGGAATCACGTTTCGATATTCGTGTACCAGTTTCAGAATTTGGTCGTGATGACTGGAACACAGCTAATAAGATTGTTGAAGGGGTAACGGAGCTTCGCAATGCTTAAGCGTTTATGGCAGATTTTTGGTCCAGTAATTTGTGCCTTGGTCTTGGTAGTGGTAGTTATATATGCCTACCCACAAGGCAGAAAACATAGTTATGTGGCTGAAAAACGTAGTGCAGTAACACTGACAAATGAAAACTTTAAGAGTCGGATTAACAAAACTACAGCTCTTTCAGATAAGAAGCATCGATTTGTCCCTTTCTTTGGGTCAAGTGAGTGGTTGCGTTTTGATGCTCTTCATCCAGCTGTTTTAGCTGAGAAGTACGACCGTAACTATCGCCCATACTTTATTGGACAACGTGGTGCTGCATCTCTAAACCAATATTTGGGAATGCAACAAATGCTTCCAGAATTACAAAACGGTACAGCTGTGTACGTCTTGTCTCCACAATGGTTTACTAAAAAGGGGTATAATTCTGCAGCTTTTCAGCAGTTCTACAATAACGACCAACTTAGTAGTTTCTTAAGTGAAATTCAGACGGATGCAAATTCTCAGTATGCAGCTCAACGTATCTTAGAGATGAAGCCTGAGATTACTATGAAATCTCAACTTTCTAAAGTGGCTAAGGGGCAAGAGTTAAATTCACTTGATAAGACTTATATTCAATTTATGGCAGAGCTTAATAAGCGAGAAGATGCCTTGTTTAGTCCTTTAGCAGCATCAAATAACGCTAATTACGAGAAGAAAGTTCTTCCTTATCTTAAAGAGTTGCCAGACAAGCTCTCTTATGAGGCACTTGATCAGGTTGCTGTAAGAGATGCAGAAGCCCATACTAAGTCAAACGACTTTGGTATCGATGACCGTTTCTATAAGAAACGTTTGTCTAAGAAGATTGGTAAACTTAAAGGTTTCCAGAAAAATCTTTCTTATGAAGTTTCACAAGAATACGGTGACCTACAGTTGGTGCTAAATCAATTTGCTAAGTCAAATACTAATGTCATTTTTGTCATCCCACCTGTTAATAGCAAGTGGATGGCTTATACGGGACTTAGTCAAGAAATGTATGATGCTACGGTTTCTAAAATCCGTTATCAATTGGAAAGTCAAGGCTTTACCAATATTGCAGACTTCTCAAAAGATGGAGATCAACCTTACTTTATGCAAGACACCATTCATATGGGATGGAAAGGATGGGTAGCCTTTGACAAGGCTGTTGATCCATTTGTAAGTAATCCAACACCTGCACCTAGCTATAACTTGAACGACCGCTTTTATAGTAAGGATTGGGCAGGTTATACAGGGGCTCCTAGTCAGTTTAAGTAGTGTTACTTAATAAATCAGGATATAACAAATAGGCTTTAATAAGCCTTTTTGTTATAGAGTAATAGGAGAATAATATTGCTCTTATTATTTTTTATAGGTACCTTCAGAATTTATTAAAAAGGATTGGGGATTAACCCAATCCTTTTTGTCACTTTGAAGTTTTGTATTGCCTTAAACAGATCTTATTTGTTTTTAGTTAGAGCTTTTCGAATTAAATCTGCAGGGATAATCAAAACCGCGATAAGAAGAGCAACGATATAGTGTTCAACATCCATTGGAACGGTACTAAATACTTTACCACCGAATTGAATAATCAAGGTTTGAACGACAGCAATAGAAATCATTACAATTGAGAATTTCTTGTTTTCGCTGATATGTTCAAAAACATTAAATCCATTACTACGTGTGTTAAGTGAGTTGAAGATGACAGCATAGATAAATACTGTAAATGTGAATGTTGTGACCATTTCAAAGTTACCAGTTCCATTTGTGATAAAGTCTTGGATACCACCAACATTTTTAAGAATGGCTAAACATACGACAGTAATGAAGACACTTGCAACTCCGATAGCGGATTTCATATAACCAGTAAGAATATTTGCTTTCTTAGCAACTGGTTTTTCGTTCATATAACGATCTAGCGTAGGCTCTTCACCAAAGGCAAGGGCAGCAAGTGTGTCCATGATAAGGTTAATCCAAAGAATTTGGATGATTGTAAATGGCTCTTTGAGACCCAAAAGTGGTGATAGAAGTGACATGGCAATAGTCGTTACGTTAACAGTTAATTGGAAGATGATAAATTTACTTACTGACTTACTCATAGTACGTCCATAGAGGACGGCTTTTTCAATCGAAGTCAATGAGTTATTCAAGATAACGATATCTGAAGCTTCACGTGCAACTTCAGTACCATCACCCATTGAGAAACCGACATCAGCTGATTTTAAGGCAGGTGAGTCATTGACCCCATCACCTGTCATACCAGCGACCATTTCAAGGTCTTGAGCTGCCTCAATAAGACGTTTTTTATCCATTGGAAGGGCACGACTTACCACTTTTAAGTGAGGCAATTGTTGTTTAAGTTCTTGATCTGAGAGGGCAGAGAGTTCATCGTGAGTAAGGACAAGGTCATTTTCTCCAGTGACGATACCGGCTTCTTTAGCGATAGCAACAGCGGTTTCTTTACGGTCACCAGTTACCATAACTACTTGAACACCCGCACGGTTCATTGTTTCAACAGTTTGTTTAATTGAAGAACGAACGTTATCACGGATACATACGATACCAATCAAGACTTTATCATTACCATCTGTATTTAGGATAGCAAGCAAACGCATTGAACGGTTAGCTTGTTCCAATGACAATTCTTGGAAACGAGCTTTAATATCATCTGTAAAGTTTTGTTTATTACCATCTTTATCAAGATAGTAGTAGCAGTCATTTAGGATGAATTCTGGGGCACCTTTGATGTAAGTTTTTCCGTCCTTAGTTGTTACACTTGCGAATTTTGTTGCTGAGTTGAATTGTTGCTTCTCAGTAATTGTGTTCGTATCGAAATCAAGTTGAGAACGGCCAATAAGGAAATCAAGAAGTGCACGGTCAGTGGCATTACTACCAACAGCACTGCCATCAGCTACCATGGCATCGTTGTTAAGACCGATACCATTAATCATTTCAGCTTTAAGGCTATCTGACATTGTGTCAAAATCAGGAGCATCAGTTTCACCAGTAGCCGCATAAAGTGTTCCATCAGCAAGGAAGAAGTCAACTACAGATAGTTTACCTTCTGTGATGGTACCAGTCTTATCACTGAAGAGGATATTCATGTATCCGGCTGTTTCAATGGTATCAGGATGGCGAACTAAGATATTTTGAGCTAAAAGTCGTCCTGAGTTCATTGAGGAAACGAGTGCCAACATCATTGGCAGACCTTCTGGAACGGCCATGATGATGATTGTAACCGTAAAGAGAATTGTTTCAATGATAAGGAGGAAGATTGAACCACCATTGAGGTTATTAGCCTTATTAAGGGCAATAAAGCCTAATACAAGGTTGATTACTGAGTATGCAGCACCTGCACTATAACCGAGGACACCGATATTACCAGCAAGCTTGTTAAGTTTCTCTTTAGATGGTGAATCTTTACTATCTTCTTGAAGAGAAGTATTGATGCTTCCAAGAACGGTGTTATCACCAATTTGTGTAGCTTCCATAACAGCTTCACCCGAAGTAACAACTGTACCACGGAAGACTTTGAGCTCTGTAAAGAGATCCGAAGAGTCTGGCTCTTTTTGATCACCAAGAGGAAGTTTTTTAGCATCTTCACTTTCACCATTAAGGACAGCTTGGTTGACTTTTAACTCACCTTCCAAGATGATACCATCAACTGGAATCTTGTCCCCTGATTGAAGGAGAATCTGATCACCTTTTACAATATCATCAACGAGAACCTCTTTAAGTTTACCATCACGATAAACTTTAGCATTAGTTTTCGAAGCCTCTTCTTGAAGAGTGTTGAACTTTTGCTCATTGCGGTATTGTGAGACTGCTGAGAATCCAGTAGACATCAAAATGGCGAAAATTAGTGAGATAGCCTCATACCAATTAGCTTCACCAATAGCAGGGAAAATCATTCCAACAAAGTTGAAAATGATTTTTAATCCTAAGGCAGCCAAGAGGATAAGAATCCATTGATCTTGGAAGGCTTCGATAAAGATTGAGAGGAGCGAGTTAGCCTCTTTACTAGAGAGCCTATTATCGCCATGAGCGTTTTTACTTGCTTGAACTTCAGCAGAAGTCAAGCCTTTAAATTTTTTCATTTAAGGTTTGTATCCTTTCTAAATTGTTACTCAGTTTTAAGTCTAATAAATTTAAAGCCAAATAGTTCGTCATTTCAGTCAAGATAACTGGAATAACTATCAGTAAGTATTATACTTTATTTTACTACTAAATGGTTGATTTTTTTACCAATAGAATATTGAAGTTTCTTTAGTAAGAGTAGGAGAGAACAAAGAACTCGCTTTTTTTGTTTAGATATAATTATCTCCCTCCACCTTCAATTCATACAACCCTCTTACCGCATTACATCCGTAGATGGCCTGAGCCTGTTTCAGATCTTTTACAGTCAGGACTTTTTCTTTCAGCTTATTCTCAGCTATAAGACTTTGTCTGTAGATGCCATTTAAGAGGCCGAGGTGAACTGGTGGTGTGTAGAGTTGGTCTTCGATTTTAAGAACGATGTTACCGATAGAGGTTTCTAGGAGTTGTCCCTCGTGATTATAATAGATTTGTTCGTGAGGTTCGATACTAAGGTGAGGACGGTAACTTGTTTTAAAGAAGGTATAGGGGCTATCCAACGGATGTCTTTGCTCAACTAATCTTGCTTGGCAAAAGTCATCAGATAAGTTTGTTAATTGGCTATGTTCAAACTTCAGTTCACCATCTTTTTTAAGGGACAATTTAAGACGGTAGTCTGTGTTAAGGTCTAGTGATTGGCACAGAGCTGTGGCTTGATTGTGCGCTTTTTCTGCATTGAAAGGATAGTCAAAGTATCGGCTACTCTCTTGTAAACGTTTTATATGCTCCTCCAGAAAGAGGAGTTTTCCTTGATGAATACGACCGGTAGAAATGAGATCAAATTTTGGGTTCTGACGGTATAGAACAGCAGCTTTTTGCTTGGTTTCTTCGTATTCGGATTCCCAGTTACTGTCCCAGGTAATCCCCCCTCCGACACCATAGATAGCCTTGGTTTCTTCCATTTGTAGTGTCCGAATGGCTACGTTGAAAATACTAGGTCCCTGTGGCACCAAGATTCCAATAGCTCCACAATAAACACCTCGAGGCTGTTTTTCAACCTTCTTAATAATCTCCATGGTTGCTATTTTTGGGGCACCTGTAATCGATCCGCATGGAAAAAGGGCTTGGAAGACATCGCATAAACTTCTATTTGTCAGGAGTTGCGTTTCAATTGTCGAAGTCATTTGCCAAACTGTAGAGTATTGTTCAACTTGGCAAAGGCTCTTAACATCTTCACTTCCTATTTTAGAAATACGATTCATGTCATTTCTAAGAAGATCAACAATCATCATATTTTCAGAGCGATTTTTTTGGTCCTGAGCTAGCCATCTTGCTTGTGCAAGGTCAGTTTCAGTTGTTAAACCTCGATTGGTAGTACCTTTCATAGGACGAGTAGTCAACTTATCTCCATCTTTTTTAAAGAAGAGTTCTGGACTTATAGAAATGATAGAAACATCATCGTGCTGAATAAAGGCATTGTAATGGGCATTTTGCTCAACAACCAATCGATTGTAGATGACAAAGGGATCAGCTGTCAGGTTCTGTTGAAGTTGAACAGTATAATTGACCTGATAAGTATCACCTTGTCGAATATGGTGGTGTATATGCTCAATAGCAGCCTTGTATTCCTCAGCAGAAGTTAGCTCTTGCCAAGATTTTGGTAAGGTAATAGGGTCATAAGTAAGTGGAATAGGCTCTGTTTGAACAGTTTCATGAACAGTGAAGTAGAGGAGATACTCAGACATTAATGGACCATCAATAACCTGAAATTTTGTCTCGAAGGCAGGGGCTGCTTCATAGGAAACATAACCTACTGCATAATAACCTTCATTTTGATAGGCTTCGAGTTCATCTAAAAGGGGTTTGACTTCCTTAATGTCCTTTGTTTTTAGTTCTTTAATGGCGTCTGTAAAGATTTGTCTGACACCAAGTTCTTTAAAATCAATAACAGTTTTCTTATGCATACTTAGAGTATAACATAAGAAGTTTCCCTCTGGTTCTTTTTCATGTTTTAATTATCTTTCTCAAAATTTTAACCAAAAATGAACTTTTCAGATAGTTTTACATATGTTATAATGATAGGGACTAAAAGAAGATTTTAGAGGGAAATATGACTGAAAAAAATAACTTTGAGAAAGGCAACAGCAGCCTTTCAAACAATAAAATGAAAAAAGGCACTTCTAAGAATTCATGGAAGCACCAGATGTACGAGCTAGAAATAGCTATTGCTAAAGAGTCAAGTAACAAAAAAAGAAATGAACTCATTAAACTTCATAATGGCTATATGAGTGAGTATGATAGCTTAAAGAAACAAATCATATGGTTAGCCGTCTTGGGAATTTGTTTCTTATTAGTATTGGCAATTTTTGGTTATTTTATTTGGAATAGTTACAATAGTGAGAATATGTCTTATACATCATCTTGGCTTCAAGAGAGGGTACTGAGCACTTATAGAGCTTAGTGTTCTGATCCTAGTAAATAATAGAGTCTCTAGACAAAAGTCTAGGGATTTTTTGATATAAAAAGGGATTTAGTAAGTCAATATATAGTTATTAGCTATAACGATATCTAAGTAAAAGGAGATAACAGAAGTCGATAACCCTTTATTTTATAGGGTATAGTCTAAAACTATATATAGAGAAAACTAATAGCAATTATACAGCTACCCATTTCTTTGGTAAGATAAGTTCAACAACAAAGAGGAGGACACAAGATGTCAACTACTATCATTGGTTTCCCACGTTTGGGTGAATTCCGCGAATTAAAATTTACAACAGAAAAATACTTTAGAAATGAAATTACTGCAGATGAACTTTTA
This sequence comes from Streptococcus sp. ACS2, assembly GCF_000525585.1. Taxonomy (NCBI): domain Bacteria; kingdom Bacillati; phylum Bacillota; class Bacilli; order Lactobacillales; family Streptococcaceae; genus Streptococcus; species Streptococcus sp. ACS2. The sequence continues at coordinate 37,718 of NZ_JALT01000038.1, read as the reverse complement.
GCAGCAGCCAAAGACTTGCGTGCAAAACACTGGAATATTGTTAAAGAGAAGGGTATCACTGAAATTCCTTCAAATGATTTTTCACATTACGATAACTTCCTTGATGCAGCTTTCCTTTTCAACGTCGTACCTGAATCTGTTCAAAACTTGGATTTGACAGATCTTGAACGTTACTTTGCTTTGGCGCGTGGTTACCAAGGTGAAAAAGGGGATGTTCGTGCCCTTCCTATGAAAAAATGGTTTAATACTAACTACCATTACATCGTTCCTAAATTTGAAAAAACAACAGAAGTTAAACTTGCTGGTCACAAGATTTTTGATGAGTACCAAGAAGCAAAAGAATTGGGTCTTAATACACGTCCAGTTGTGGTTGGACCATTCACTTTCCTTCAATTGTCTGACTTTGAAGATGGTGTAAAAGCTGAAGACTTCGTAGATAGCTTTGTTTCTGCATACCAAGATGTTTTTGCAAAATTGGCAGAGCTTGGTGCGACTCGTATCCAACTCGATGAGCCAGCCCTTGTTAAAGATTTGACAGCTGAAGAAAAAGCTCTCTTCTTGAATCTCTACAACAAACTCTTGGCTGATAAAAAAGGTCTTGAAGTCTTGATCCAAACTTACTTTGGTGATGTTCGTGATGTCTACAATGATCTTGTGAACTTGCCAGTTGATGGTATTGGTCTTGACTTTGTTGAAGGTAAGAAAACACTTGAATTGGTTAAAGGTGGTTTCCCAGCTGATAAGACTCTCTATGCCGGTATCGTCAATGGTAAAAACATCTGGCGTAACAACTACGAGAAGAGTCTTGCAATTCTTGAACAAGTGCCAGCTGAAAATGTTGTTTTGACAACATCTTGCTCACTTCTTCATGTGCCATTTACAACTGCTAATGAAGAATTTGAACCAGCTATTTTGAACCACTTTGCTTTTGCAGTTGAAAAATTGGACGAATTGCGTGATTTGGATGCTATCCGCAATGGTCAAGGTGAAGAAGCCCTTGCTGCTAACAAAGAACTCTTTGCGACTGAGCGTGTTGGTGAAAATGCTGAACTTCGTGCTCGTATTGCAGGGTTGACTGAAGCTGATTATACTCGTTTGCCAGCATTTGCAGAACGTGAAGCGATTCAAAAAGATGCTTTCAAACTTCCATTGCTTCCAACAACAACTATCGGTTCATTCCCTCAAACTAAGGAAGTTCGTGCGAAACGTTTGGCTTTCCGTAAGAATGAATTGTCACAAGAAGAATACGATGCTTTCCTTGCTGAAATCACTGATGAATGGATTAAATGGCAAGAAGAAGTTGGATTTGATGTGCTTGTACACGGTGAATTCGAACGTAACGACATGGTTGAATACTTTGGTCAAAACTTGTCAGGTTACCTCTTCTCTAAAAATGGTTGGGTTCAATCATACGGTATGCGTGGGGTTAAACCACCAATCATCTGGGGTGATGTGACTCGTCTTAACCCAATCACTGTGAAATGGTCTAGCTACGCACAAAGCCGTACAGACAAACCTGTTAAAGGTATGTTGACTGGACCTGTTACTATCCTTAACTGGTCATTCCCACGTGAAGATATCTCTATCAAGGATTCAACTCTTCAAATTGCTCTTGCAATCAAAGATGAAGTTCTTGACCTTGAAGCTGCAGGCGTGAAAATTATCCAAATTGACGAAGCTGCTCTTCGCGAAAAATTGCCGCTCCGTCGTAGTGACTGGTATGAAGACTACCTCGACTGGGCAATTCCAGCCTTCCGTTTGGTACACTCAACTGTAGCACCAGACACACAAATCCACACTCACATGTGTTACTCAGAATTTACAGATATCATCCCAGCTATCGATAACTTAGATGCTGACGTTATCTCATTTGAAGCTAGCCGTTCAAATCTTGAAATCTTGGATGAACTTAAAGCTCAAAACTTCCAAACAGAAGTTGGACCTGGGGTTTACGATATCCACTCACCACGTGTCCCACAAGACGGTGAAATTGACCACACTATCGAAGCAATCTTGGCTAAAGTACCAAGCGGTAAAGTATGGATCAACCCTGACTGTGGTTTGAAGACTCGCGGAATCAAAGAAACTAAAGAAAGCTTGATCAAGCTTGTAGAAGCTGCAAAAGCAGCTCGCGAAAACTTGTAAGCAGAAGTTATCATACGTTGAAGACCTTCTTCCTTAAGTGTAGAAGGTTTTCAATAGCAAATAATTTTCTAAAGATTTTTGCAAGCAGGCTATGATTAACACGTGTTTAACTGTACTTATGAAGTCAATAGGCACTTAAAACAGCTTTTGTCTTAACAAAAATCTAAAAAGAAGAAGGTATAAAATATGACAAGCCAAACACCATCACTCTCTTTTGAAGTCTTTCCACCTAACCCTGCAGTAGGTAACGAAAAAATTCTACGTGCCCTTGAGGATATGCAAGGATTGGCTCCACACTTTATCAGTGTGACAGCTAGTAATAACAAATATAATATCAAAGAGACGACGGTTCCTTTGGCAGATCATATTCAAAATGACCTAGCCATCCCAACGATTGCCCACCTTCCGGCTATCTATTTGAGTAAAGAAAAGGTTGCTGATACCTTACGTGACTTGGATGCTGTTGGTGTACACCGTATCTTAGCCCTACGTGGTGATATCATTCCTGGTGTGGAACCTCTTAAAGACTTTAGATATGCCACTGATTTGATTGAGTTTATTAAGGAAGAAGCTCCTCAATTTGATATCATCGGTGCCTGCTATCCTGAAGGGCATCCAGATTCGCCAAATCAAATCTCTGATATCCAAAACCTTAAGAAAAAGGTTGATGCAGGTTGTTCTAGCCTTGTAACTCAACTCTTCTTTGACAATGAACGTTTCTATGATTTTCAAGATAAATGTACCTTGGCTGGAATTGATGTACCAATTCATGCGGGTATTATGCCTATTTTGAATCGTAACCAAGCCCTACGTTTGCTTAAGACTTGTGAGAATATCCATTTACCACGTAAGTTCCGTGCCATTTTGGATAAGTATGAGCATGATCCTGAGTCACTTAGAGCGGCAGGTCTTGCCTATGCTATTGACCAGATTGTCGATCTTGTTACGCAAGATGTTGCAGGCGTTCACCTCTACACCATGAATAATGCAGAGACCGCTCGTCATATTCATGGAGCTACTCATTCCTTGTTTAAGCATCATTCACAAGTTAGCGCTCTATAATTAAATCATAAAACTACCACCTATAGATTAGTCTATAGGTGGTTGCTTGTTTCGAGTAGTAAAATGGGTGACTTGCTTACAATCCTAGTATTGTCGTGTATAAAAAAGACTTAGAGCTTAGCTCTAAGTCTTAAATATTATTCGCCTACGAAAGCATTGATTTCTGCTTCGATATTAGCAATTTTTTCTTTAGCATCTGCTTCAGATTCACCAACTGTAGCGATGTAGAATTTGATTTTTGGTTCTGTACCTGAAGGACGAACGGCAAACCATGAATCATCAGCCAAGATGTATTTAAGCACGTTACTTGGAGGAGTTGTCAATTTTTCAACGCCGTCAGCAGTAGTAGCTGTTTGTTCCAAGAAGTCTTCTGTCTTAGCAATGTCTGTGTTGTTGAATTGTTTAGGAGCATTACCACGGAATTTATCCATGATTTTCTTGATTTCAGCAGCTCCGTCAACACCTGAGAGGGTAACAGAGATTGTTTTTTCTGCGAAGTAGCCGTATTGTTTGTAGATTTCTTCGATACCATCTGCCAAAGTCATGCCACGTGAGCGGTAGTAAGCTGCGATTTCAGCAACGATAAGAACAGCTTGGATAGCGTCTTTGTCACGTACGAATGGTTTGATGAGGTAACCGAAGCTTTCTTCGAAACCAAGCATGTAAGTGTGGTTGTGTTGTGTTTCAAATTCATGGATTTTCTCACCGATAAATTTGAAACCAGTCAAGACGTTAAACATAGTTGCGCCGTAGCTTTCTGCAATCTTAGTCACCAACTCAGTTGATACGATTGATTTACAGAGGGCAGCATTTGCAGGAAGTGTACCAGCTGTTTTGTGAGCTTCAAGAATATATTTAGCAATGATAGCTCCGATTTGGTTACCAGAAAGGTTGAGGTAAGATCCATCTGGTTGGCGGATTTCAACACCAAGGCGGTCAGCATCTGGGTCAGTTGCAACCAATACATCAGCGTCTACTTTGCGACCAAGTTCTTCAGCAAGAGCAAAGGCAGCTTGGTTTTCAGGGTTTGGAGATTTAACAGTTGAGAAGTCAGCATCTGGAACAGCTTGAGCTTCAACAACTTGAACAGCTTCAAATCCAGCTTGTGCAAGAGCACGACGAGCCAACATTTCACCAGTACCATGAAGTGGAGTGTAGACAATCTTCATGTCACGACCGTATTCATTGATCAAGTCTTGGTTAATGTTAACGCCTTTCACTTCTTTCAAGTATTCAGCGTCGACGTTTTCACCGATAACTTCAATCAAGCCGCTAGCTTTGCTTTCTTCAAGGTCAGCCAATTGCACAGTGAAAGGATTTTCGATAGCACGGATGTAATCTGTCAAAGCATCAGCATCTGCAGGTGGCATTTGTCCACCGTCTTCACCATAAACCTTGTATCCATTAAATGGAGCAGGGTTGTGGCTAGCTGTTACCATGATACCAGCAAATGTGTGGAGATGACGAACAGCAAATGACAATTCAGGTGTTGGACGTAGGCTTTCAAATACATAAGATTTGATACCGTGAGCAGCCAAAACTTGAGCAGATTCAAAAGCAAACTCAGGAGAGAAGTGACGGCTATCGTAAGCAATAGCAACACCACGTTTTTTAGCTTCTTCCCCTTTTGAGTCAATCAATTGGGCCAAACCTTCAGTTGCTTGGCGAACAACGTAAATGTTAATGCGGTTAGTACCGGCACCAATCAATCCACGCATACCAGCTGTACCGAATTCAAGGTTGGTATAGAAGGCATCTTCTTTCGTTTTTTCATCCATTGCGACCAACTCATCACGAAGGTAAGCAGGCAATTCAGCAAAGTCGAGCCATTTTTGATAATTTTCAGTGTAAGACATAGCAATCTCCTTTATATTTTTAAACGCTTACATTATACCATAATTAAAGAAAAAAAACATGGTAATTACCATGTTTTTTCTTTATTTTTTCAATCGCAGTAACACTGGTGTGATACTTAGAGTTAACAGACCGGCGATAATCATTTCAGCAATCGAATTTGTTGTGAAAATGGTTGCCATCAGTGTTTTGCCACCTGCTGTGTAGAAGTTAGGGATTAGGAAATAGATGCCGAGAAGTACGAAAAATGTATTTGTGAAAGCACCTAAAACCCCAGATAGCATCAGACCTAGACGGTTTTGAAGTAATTTGTAGACAAAGTAAGGGAAAATACCGATCAGGATACGAGGAACGATGGCAATGACTGCAGATGCCCAAGTTCCCCCTTCAACAAAAGGACTAAAGAGATAGCTACTAACCGTATAGATAACAGTGTTTCGAATAATACTCATAATTCCCATGAAGCCACCCAAATAAGCTCCAATTTTAGGACCGTAGACGATGCTAGCGATAATAACTGGGATATGGGTTAGGGTTGGTTTGATTGGAAGTACAAAAGCAGCAAAGATGGTTTGACTGAGTACTTCGATTACAACCATTGTAGCTATCAAGAGGGATAACTGAGCCGTTTGGTTTGCTTTATTTTTCTTATTCATCATAAACTCCTTTTTATTCTCTGCAAGGCTATTTTGTTAAAGCATTGTCAATGGATTCAATAATGTCATCAATATCAGCTAAGGCACCACGTCCTGTATCTCCACAAGCCAGTAAACCTGATTTTGGAAGAATTTCTTGGTAGCCAAGGTCATGCAAAGTATTTAGATTCTTCTTAGTCAGTGGATTTTCATACATTTTCGTATTCATTGCAGGGGCAATTAGTTTTGGGGTGGTGCTAGGTAAAGCTAAAGCAGTAGCAGTAAGCATATTATCGGCTAGACCATATGCTAATTTGGCAATGGTATTTGCTGAAGCTGGAGCTACAACAAAGAGGTCAGCTTCTTTACCTAAGTCAATATGATTAATACGTTCAGCCAATTTTTCTTCCATGACATCAGTGTGAACAGGGTTCTTCGAAAGGACTTGAAGTGTCAGAGGGGTGATAAAGGCTTGAGCAGCTTCAGTCATAATGACGTGAACGTCATAACCTTTTTTCTTTAACCTACTTGTTAGATCAGCTGCTTTATAGGCAGATATTGATCCTGAAACAGCAAGGATGATACGTTTAGTCATGGCATATCCTTTCAAATAAGGCTCGAGCAATCGCAGATTTAGTCGTAACTTTCTCCTCGTTTTTTTCGTCAACAAGATAGGCAATATGCTGATTTGGAGTAATGTCACTCAAGTCGTTGGCAACAATAATATCAGCTTTGTTGTGTTTCAGACTTGCACGAGCAACCTCAAAAAGCTCTTCTTTACTTACATTAACCAAAAGTTTGAAGCCAATCAATTGAATATCAGGATTCCATTGTTTGACGAGGCTAATGACCTTCGGTGTTTTTTTAAGAAAAAGAACCTGATAATCAGAAGCCGATGATATCTTGCTTTCAGTGTTAGATTTATGCAAGAATTGAGCGAGATCTTCGGTGTCCTCCAGTTCAGCAAAATCCGTCATATAAATAGGCGTATAATCAGAGACTGCCATACTATGTATAAGAACATCGTGCTCTTTGACGAGTGGCTCCATCTTTTTGAGAAGACTTTCTACGTTCGTAATTTCTGTAATCTTTAGATTTTCTTTCGGTTCTGGTTTAACCGCTGTCTTGGTCGTTACTAAGGTTACTTGGTGACCCTTAGCCAAGAAAAGTTCAGCGATTTCCTTTCCTAGATAACCTGTTGAATGGTTTGTGATTCCACGTACAGCATCAATCTTTTCAGTGGTACCACCCGATGTAATCAAAATTTTCATAGTAGTATTGTACTAAAAATTGGGTCTTTAGTAAATAAAAAGTAAGTATTTTTGAGGCGTACCCCTATAAATTAAAGTTATAACGATTTATAACAAAACAAAAACCGAACATTGAAAAGTAATTAACCAAAAATAATGCGTTTTTTATCAAACTCTGATATAATAGATTCTAGAAAAATATAGAGGAGTGTCTCATGAAAACAGATATCGAAATTGCTCAAAGTGTAGAATTAAAACCAATCACAGAAGTAGTTGAAAAAGTTGGAATCGGCTTTGACGATTTGGAACTCTACGGAAAATATAAGGCAAAATTGTCATTTGATAAAATCAATGCTGTCAAAGACAATAAGCCAGGAAAATTGATTTTGGTGACAGCTATCAACCCAACACCAGCTGGTGAAGGGAAATCAACCATGTCAATTGGTCTTGCAGATGCTCTTAACAAAATTGGTAAGAAAACAATGATTGCCCTTCGTGAACCATCACTTGGTCCGGTTATGGGAATCAAAGGTGGTGCTGCAGGTGGTGGTTACGCTCAAGTGCTTCCGATGGAAGATATCAACCTCCACTTCACAGGGGATATGCACGCTATTACTACAGCGAATAATGCTTTGTCAGCCCTTCTTGACAACCATATTCATCAAGGAAATGCTCTCGGCATTGACCAACGCCGTATCATTTGGAAACGTGTGGTTGACCTTAATGACCGTGCGCTTCGTCATGTAAACGTTGGTCTTGGCGGACCACTTAATGGTATTCCACGTGAAGATGGTTTTGATATTACTGTTGCGTCTGAAATCATGGCGATTCTTTGCTTGGCTACTGATATTAATGACCTTAAAGAACGTTTGGCAAATATTGTAGTTGCCTACCGTTATGATCGTACACCAGTTTATGTACGTGATCTTGAAATTGAAGGTGCGCTTACCCTTATTCTTAAAGATGCCATCAAACCAAACTTGGTACAGACAATTTATGGGACACCAGCCTTGGTACACGGTGGTCCATTTGCCAACATCGCTCACGGATGTAACTCAGTTCTAGCTACAGCTACAGCTCTTCGTTTGGCTGATTATACGATTACTGAAGCAGGTTTCGGTGCTGACCTTGGTGCTGAAAAATTCCTTGATATCAAGACTCCAAACCTCCCAACAACTCCTGATGCCGTTGTTATTGTTGCAACACTTCGTGCTCTCAAAATGCACGGTGGGGTAGCCAAAACTGACCTCTCTGAAGAAAATGTTCAGGCCGTTCGTGATGGCTTCGCAAACTTGAAACGTCATGTAGAAAACGTTCGTAAATTTGGTCTTCCAGCAGTCGTTGCTATTAACGAGTTTGTTGCTGATACAGAAGCTGAAATTGCAGCCCTTAAAGAACTTTGTGCAGAAATCGATGTTCCTGTTGAATTGGCTAGCGTTTGGGCTAATGGTGCTGATGGTGGTATTGACCTTGCCAACGCAGTAGTTGATGCTGTTGAAAATGGTAATGCCGACTATAAACGTCTTTATTCTGATGATGATAGCTTGGAAGAAAAAATCACTAAGATTGTTACTGAAATCTATGGTGGTAAATCAGTTGTCTTCGAGAAAAAAGCTAAGAACCAACTCAAACAATTTGCAGAATTCGGTTGGGATAAATTGCCAGTATGTATGGCTAAAACACAATATAGCTTCTCAGATAACCAATTCTTACTTGGAGCACCAGAAGGTTTTGATATCACTATCCGTGAATTTGTTCCTAAAACAGGTGCTGGATTTATCGTAGCTCTTACAGGAGACGTCATGACAATGCCTGGTCTTCCAAAAGCACCAGCAGCCCTCAAGATGGACGTAGCTGAAGACGGAACAGCTGTTGGTTTGTTCTAAGAAGAAATATCGATATAAACAGTACCTATTGGTGCTGTTTTTTTGTTAGAGTTATGAAAAACTTAAGGAAAGTTTAGTAGACTAAATCTAAATAAAATAAGATCAAAGCACTAGATGATTACGTCTATTTTAGATATAATGATAAAACTTAGTCAAAGTGTTATTTGTATCTTTGACACCTAACAAGGGAGATAACTATGATTAAAATACTACTAGTAGAAGATGATTTGAGTTTGTCGAACTCAGTTTTTGATTTTTTAGATGACTTTGCTGATGTGATGCAAGTCTTTGATGGAGATGAAGGTCTCTACGAAGCTGAAAGTGGCGTCTATGATTTGATTCTTTTAGACCTTATGTTACCTGAAAAAGATGGTTTCACGGTTCTTAGAGAATTACGTGAAAAAGGTGTAACAACTCCTGTACTTATCATGACGGCTAAGGAAAGTCTAGATGATAAGGGTCATGGCTTTGAACTGGGTGCAGACGACTATCTAACCAAACCTTTCTATTTAGAAGAGTTGAAGATGCGTATTCAAGCACTTTTGAAACGATCTGGTAAATTTGACCAAAACACACTTTCTTTTGGTGATGTTCGTGTCAATCTTGCTACAAATTCAACCTTTGTGGGGGATAAAGAAGTAGAACTTCTTGGTAAAGAGTTTGATTTATTAGTTTACTTCTTACAAAATCAAAACGTAATTTTGCCTAAGTCACAAATTTTTGACCGTCTTTGGGGATTTGATAGTGATACCACAGTATCAGTTGTTGAGGTTTATGTTTCTAAAATTCGTAAGAAACTTAAAGGAACAGACTTTGCTGCCAATCTCCAAACCTTGAGAAGTGTGGGGTATATTTTGAAGAATGCTGACTAAATTTTTCAATTATCTCTTTAGGAGAATCAAGTCAGACGGATTTAAGTCGTTCATTCATTTCTTTGCCACTTTTTCTGGTATTTTCCTTATCATGACTGTCATGATTTTGCAGATTCTGAGTTACGGCGTTTATTCCAATGTGGACTCTAGTCTGAAAATGGCAGCCACTAAAACCAATTCTTATTTAGAAATGGAAATGCTAAAACGGGAACTTTTTCTGACTTCTGAGGTAGATCAAAATAATACGACAACCATTTACCAAGCCTATGATACTAAAGAGTCGACAGCTGAAACACCTGACTCGAGTGGCTCTAAGAAAGAGCCTAAGAAGAAATCAAAAATTGAAGATACCCCTCACGATTTATCTGTTGCGGCAAATACTAGTGTCTTGGTACTTGATAAGAATGGAAAAGTCCTTAATGTTGTTGATAAATTTTCAAGCTTATCCAATTTACCAATAGACAAAAATAACATTGATGTTATCAGCAAGGGAAGTGCTCAGAATTATTTCGATCAAACGGAAAAGTACCGTCTGATTACTGAAAAAGTAGATAATAGCCTCTATCCTGATGCTAAGTACCTTGTTATTGCGATTAATACAACTCAATTGGAAGAAGCCACTGAACGTTATGTTAAGCTAATTGTCATCATGATGAGTTTCTTCTGGCTTTTATCTGTTGCGGCTAGTATGTATTTGGCTAAGTGGTCAAGACGTCCTATCCAGGAAAGCTTGGAGAAGCAGAAGGCTTTTGTTGAGAATGCTAGCCATGAGTTACGGACACCGCTTGCTGTGATTCAAAACAGGTTAGAAGTTCTTTTCCGCAAGCCTGAGAGTACTATTTTAGATAATTCAGAGAATATTGCATCAAGTCTTGATGAAGTACGTAATATGCGTCTGTTGACGACTAATCTCTTGAACTTGGCTCGTCGTGACGATGGTATTAAACCAGAAATCGAAACCTTAGAACCTGCTTTCTTTGATACAGTATTTACCAACTATGCCATGATTGCAGAAGAAAATGAGAAAGGTTTCACGGCTCAAAACCAAGTTGGTCGTCCAATCCAGACTGATAAAACGTTATTGAAACAGTTAATGACCATCTTATTTGATAATGCTATTAAATATACGGAAGATGACGGACATGTTACCTTTACTGTTCGCACTAATGACCGCCATCTTTATATTTCTGTAGCTGATAATGGTCCTGGGATATCAGATAGTGATAAGAAAAAAATCTTTGATCGATTTTATCGCGTAGATAAGGCTAGAACCAGACAAAAAGGTGGGTTTGGACTTGGCTTATCCCTAGCGCAACAAATTGTTTTAGCTCTTAAAGGAACAATTGTTGTTAAAGATAATCAACCAAAGGGAACGATTTTTGAAGTTAAGATTACCGGAGTTTAATCAATAAAGAAAACCTGCTAGGCGATAAGCTAGCAGGTTTTTTAGGTAATAAAAAAACTCCTAAATGGAGCTTTCAATTAGTTAGCCAATTTAGCTGCAAGACGTGATTTATCGCGGCTTGCTTTGTTTTTATGAATCAAACCTTTAGAAGCGGCTTTATCGATGCTAGCTGATGCAGCACGGTAAGCTTCTTCAGTTGGGTTAGCGTTGAATGCTTTAATAGCAGTACGCAAAGCTGATTTTTGAGCTGAGTTTTTTTCGTTTTGTTTAACGTTAAGTTCAGCGCGTTTGATAGCTGATTTAATATTTGCCAATGTTTTCACCTCCAAAATTTATCTAACTATGTCATTATACGTTATTTTAGGCCCCTTGGCAAGCTTTTTCTATTTTTTTAAGTGGATGAAGTCGATTTTATGATTGTCTCCCTTGTGAAGAATCAGTTCAGCTCGACTTCGTGTAGGTTCGATATAATTTTCCAGGTTAACCAAATTGATATCACGCCAGGTTTTTTGTGCTAAAGATAAAGCTTCATCCTTACTAAATTTAGTGAAACGATGGTAGTAGTTATTTTCATCTTTTTTGGCGAGCTCAAGAAGGGTTTGAAAACGTTCGAGATACCAGGATTCGATATTATTAACTTCAGCGTCAATGTAGAGAGAAAAATCAAAATAGTCACTCATGTAAAGTCGTTGGTTAATAGGGTTCTGGAAAACATTAATCCCTTCGACAATTAGAAAATTGGGCTGTCTGATTTCTTGGGTAAGTCCTGGTACAATATCATAAATTTCATGAGAGTAAACAGGAATATTGACATCACCACCATTTTTTATAGTATCTAAAAAGTTGAGAAGAAGTGGCATATCGTAGGACTCAGGGAAGCCCTTACGATTAAGGATGCCTTTTTCTTTCAAGGTTTGGTTAGGATAGAGAAAGCCATCAGTTGTCACAAGTTCAACATTAGATTGGGGAAAGGTACGCTGCAACAAGAGTTGAAGCAAACGACTGGTAGTGGATTTGCCAACAGCAACTGAACCAGATACCCCAATAATAAATGGACGGTTAGTCTGTGATTTTTGTAAAAAGATACTCTTAGAAAAGGTTAGATCGTTGGCAGTTTTCTGATAGATACGAATGAGATTGATAAGGGGAAGATAAATGTCACTAACTTCTTGCACATCAATCTTATCATTAAGGCTTCGAATGGAATCCAGTTCTTCTGCAGTCAATGGGGCATTGTCCTCTTTATGAAGGCGTTGCCATTCCTTGCGTGATATCGTTTCGAAATTGATAAATTCATTTAGCATAAATAACATTATAGCAGAAAAAAAGGTCGAATGTAAGCCTTGTCATTTCACTAGCCTTACTTTAGTATTTATGATACGATAAAGAAAAAGTACTATCTAGAAGGAAAAAATAATGTCAAAAATGTATTATGCTGAGACGCCAGATGCGGCTCATGATATTCATGATTTAAAGGTTAATTTATTAGGAGAAAGTTTTCAGTTTTATACAGATGCTGGGGTTTTCTCTAAAAAAATGATTGATTTTGGGAGTCAAGTGCTTTTGAGTGCATTAGATTTGGAAGCTGGCAAAACGCTTTTAGATGTGGGTTGTGGCTATGGTCCTCTCGGTATCAGTTTAGCCAAGGTCCAAGGAGTTAAAGTCACTATGATTGACATCAATAGTAGGGCGATTGATTTAGCTAGACAAAATGCTCAACGAAATAAGGTTGAAGCTACTATCTTCCAATCAAATATCTATGAAAATGTCACTGGAAGTTTTGACTATATTATTTCTAATCCACCTATCCGTGCGGGCAAGAAGGTGGTTCATCAAGTGATCGCGGAGGCATATGATTATCTCAATCAAGGTGGTAACCTAACTATTGTTATTCAGAAAAAACAAGGTGCTCCGTCAGCTAAGGCTAAGATGGAGGATGTGTTTGGTAATGCTGAAGTCGTTAAAAAGGATAAAGGATATTATATCCTTAGAAGTGAGAAAATATGAGAACAGTTGATTTAATTGAAAAGAAAAGAGATGGTGGGGAGTTAAGCACAGCGGAAATTTCATATCTCATTAATGGCTATGTGTCTGGGGAAATACCTGACTATCAGATAGCTGCTCTGGCGATGGCGATTTATTATCAAGGTATGTCTATTCGTGAAATCCATGATTTGACCACTGATATGGTTGCTTCAGGCGAACAATATGATTTGTCAGAAATTCCAGGTGTTAAGGTAGATAAACATTCGACCGGAGGCGTTGGTGATAAGGTAACCATCATTCTGATGCCGCTTGTAGCTAGCTTTGGTGTTCCAGTGGCTAAGATGAGTGGTCGTGGTCTCGGACACACAGGTGGAACGATTGACAAATTAGAGTCTATCAAAGGCTATCAGGTTGAGCGTAGTAAGGAAGAATTCATTCAGCAAGTTAAAGACATTGGGATTTCCCTTATTGGTCAGTCTGAGCATTTGGTTAAGGCTGATAAACTTCTTTATGCCTTGCGTGATGTCACTGCAACAGTAGATTCCATTCCTCTAATCGCAAGCTCTGTTATGTCCAAAAAGATAGCAGCAGGCGCTGATAAGATTTTACTGGATGTTACTGTTGGTCAAGGCGCTTTCATGAAAAATATGTCTGACGCTGAGAAGTTGTCTGAGACCATGGTTGCACTAGGTCATGAGGTCAATCGTGAAACCATTGCAGTTATTACAGATATGAGTCAGCCACTAGGTAAGGCTATTGGTAACCGTTTAGAAATCACAGAGGCTATTGAAATTATGCAAGGTAAGGGACGTGAAGATATCACTGACTTTATCTGTGAGTTGGCTGAGATTCTATTAGATTTAGCTCAGGTTGAAGCTAGCCAGGAAGAGATTCGTCAGCACTTAGTGGGTGGAAAAGCCCTTGCTAAGTTTGAAGAACTCATTCAAGCTCAAGGTGGTGATTTGACCGATCTTTATCGTTATAGCAGTGCGCCTGTCGTGACAGATATTCATGCTCATGAAACAGGTTACATTAAAGAGTTACCTGCTATGGCATTTGGAAAATTTGCTATGCAATTAGGAGCAGGTCGAGCTACGAAGTCAGATAGTCTTAATTATGAAACAGGAATTGTATTTGAAAAGAAAGTTGGCGATTCTGTGACTCAGGGAGACCTTATTGCCAAGGTCTATAGCCAAGAAATTTTATCTGAAAAAATGCTGACTGAATTCGAAAAAAATGTTATTATGGGTAGTGAATGTAAAGAAACGACAGAAATATTAAAGATAATTCGCTAACCCTTAATTTAATTCTAATCAAGGAGTTTGTTTATGTCTGTTAATAGCTATATTGACCATACCTTACTAAAAGCTGATGCTAATAAAGAACAGATTCTTTCCTTAATTGATGAGGCTAAGAAGTATGAGTTTGCCAGCGTCTGTGTTAATCCAACTTGGGTCAAAACGGCATCTGAATTGCTTAAAGATAGTTCTGTTAAAGTTTGTACAGTTATTGGTTTTCCTTTGGGAGCATCGACTTCTGCAGTTAAGGCATTTGAAGCCAAGGATGCTATTGCCAATGGGGCGGATGAAATTGATATGGTAATCAATATCGGTGCTCTTAAATCTAGAAATCTAAAATTAGTTGAAGATGATATTAAAGCTGTTGTTGAAGCTAGTGGAAGTAAACTTGTAAAGGTTATTATTGAAACTTGTCTATTGACTGATGAAGAAAAGGTCGAAGCTTGCCAATTAGCAAAACTGGCAGGTGCAGATTTTGTGAAGACATCGACAGGGTTTTCTACTGGTGGTGCTACCATTGAAGATATTGAGCTTATGCGAGAAGCTGTTGGTCCTATTATGGGAGTCAAGGCATCTGGTGGAGCACGTACACTTGAGGCGGCTAAAGCCTTTATCAAAGCTGGTGCAACCCGTATTGGTACTTCGTCAGGAGTGGCCATTATGAAAGGGCAAGAAAGTCATGATAGCTACTAAAAAAGAGAAAGTAATAAAAGCAGCACAAGAGGCAGCTGAAAATGCCTATGTTCCTTATTCTCAGTTTAGAGTCGGAGCTGCATTGCTTACAAAGAATGGGCGCATTTTTCAAGGATGTAACATTGAGAATGCCTCATTCGGATTGACCAATTGTGCAGAAAGAACAGCCATTTTTAAGGCGGTATCTGAAGGGTATAGAGACTTTGAATGTCTCGCAGTATACGGAGATACCAAAGAGCCTATCTCACCGTGTGGTGCTTGTCGCCAAGTGATGGTCGAATTTTTAAAATCTGATTCTAAAGTGATTCTTATCGCTGAAGATAAATCGACAGTCGAGATGACAGTCGGAGAGTTGTTACCATACTCTTTTACGGACTTACAATAGTCTAGTTGTTTTATTCTTTATTAAGCAAGTTTTCTTGCAAGTTATAGGAGGAGTGTTCAAGATGAAATTGAACAAGAAAATTATCGGTCTTGGCCTTGTTGCTGTTGCAGCACTTGGTCTTGCAGCATGTGCACGTGGCGGACGCGGCGGATCATCAGCTGATTCAAAAGTTAAAGCTGCTATCGTTACAGATACTGGTGGGGTAGATGATAAATCATTTAACCAATCAGCATGGGAAGGTCTTCAAGCTTGGGGTAAAGCTAACAAACTTGAAAAAGATTCTGGCTACAATTACTTCCAATCTGGTTCAGAGTCTGACTTTGCAACAAACTTGTCTTCAGCACAAAGTCAAGGATACAATCTCATCTTTGGTGTTGGTTTTGCTCTTCATGATGCAGTAGCAGACGCAGCTAAAGAACACGAAGATGTGAACTATGTAATTATTGACGATGTTATTAAAGATCAAAAGAACGTTGAGAGTGTTTTGTTTGCCGATAATGAAGGTGCTTACCTTGCAGGTATCGCAGCAGCTATGCAATCAAAAACAAATAAAGTTGGTTTCATCGGTGGTCAAACATCAGACACAATTACACGTTTTGAAGCTGGTTTCACAGCTGGTGCTAAGTCAGTAAAACCTGACATCGATGTACAAGTTCAATATGCTGAATCATTCTCTGATGCAGCTAAAGGGACAACAATCGCTTCAACAATGTACGCTTCAGGCGTTGACGTAATCTACCAAGCTGCTGGTGGTACTGGTACTGGTGTCTTCACAGCTGCTAAAGAAGTTAACGAAAAGCTTGATGCTGAAAGCGATAAGAAAGTATGGGTAATCGGTGTTGACCGTGACCAAACAGCAGAAGGTAATTATACATCTTCAGACAAGAAAAAATCTAACTTTGTTTTGACTTCAACAATCAAACAAGTTGGTACAGTTGTTAAAGATATTGCTAACGGACAAGTCAAAGGCGATAAATTCGAAGGTGGTAAAACTAAGACTTACGGTATCAAAGACGGTGGTGTTGACATTGTAACGTCTAATCTTCCTTCAGATATCAAAGATGCAGTAGAAAAAGCTAAAGAACAAATCAAAAATGGTGAATTGAAACCAACTGATGGTCTTAGCAAATAATAGTTAAGTATAAGTCTTTATAGAACTTAGACTGAGACAAATTTTTGTCTCAGCAAAGGGAAGCAGTTAATGATCCCCTTTGCTGAAATAAAAATTATTCTTGGAAGGAGATTGTATGACGAAGCCAAATGTCATTGAGATGCACAATATTACCAAAAAATTTGGTGAATTCGTGGCAAATGACCATATCAATCTTGATGTGAGACAAGGAGAGATCCATGCCCTCCTCGGTGAAAATGGTGCAGGTAAGTCAACTTTAATGAATATGCTTTCAGGTCTTTTGCAACCTACGAGCGGTACCATTAAGGTTAAAGGACAAGAGGTGACGATTGATTCACCATCTAAAGCAACGAAACTGGGGATTGGGATGGTTCACCAACACTTTATGTTGGTTGAAGCTTTTACAGTTGCTGAAAATATCATCCTGGGTAGCGAGGTAACTAAAGCTGGTGGTGTCCTTGATATGAAGAAGGCTATCAAGGAAATTACTGAACTCTCTGAAAGATACGGTCTTGCGGTAGATCCAACTGCCAAAGTTGCAGATATCTCTGTTGGTGCTCAACAGCGTGTTGAAATCCTTAAGACTTTGTATCGTGGGGCTGATATTTTGATCTTCGATGAGCCGACTGCGGTATTGACTCCGTCTGAAATTACTGAACTTCTAAACATTATGAAGACCTTGGTTAAGGAAGGCAAGTCGATTATTCTGATTACCCATAAGTTGGATGAAATTCGAGCAGTTTCTGACCGTGTCACTGTCATTAGACGTGGTAAATCAATTGATACGGTAACGATTGAAGGGTCAACAAATGCTGACTTGGCCGAAATGATGGTTGGTCATCAGGTTTCCTTCAAAACAGAGAAAATTCCTTCAAATCCAAAAGAAGTTGTTCTTTCTATTAAAGATTTGGTGGTTAACGAGAACCGCGGAATTCCTGCTGTTAAAAATCTGTCTTTAGATGTTCGTGCTGGTGAGATCATCGGTATTGCCGGTATCGATGGCAATGGTCAGACAGAACTTGTCCAAGCGATTACAGGGCTTCGTAAAGTTAAGTCAGGTGATATTACTATCAAGGGTGAATCGATTATTCATAAGACAACTCGTCAGATTACTGAAATGAGTGTTGGGCATATTCCTGAAGATCGTCACCGTGATGGTATGGTCCTTGAAATGACAGTTGCTGAAAATATCGCTCTTCAAACCTACTACAAAGAACCAAATTCTAAGAATGGTATCTTAAACTATAATGTCATCAATGCTAAAGCGCGTGAATTGATGGAAGAATTTGATGTTCGTGGTGCAGGAGAGTTAATTGCTGGTGGTGAATTGTCAGGTGGTAACCAACAAAAAGCTGTTATCGCTCGTGAGATTGACCGTGACCCAGAACTTCTTATTGTAAGTCAACCAACTCGAGGTCTTGACGTTGGTGCCATTGAGTACATCCGTAAACGTATTATCGCAGAACGTGATAATGGTAAGGCTGTGATTGTTGTCAGCTTTGAATTGGATGAAATTCTTGATATGTCAGACAGAATTGCGGTTATCTATGATGGTGCAATTCAGGGAATTCTAGATCCTGCTGAAACGAATAAGCAAGATCTTGGTATTCTTATGGCTGGTGGACAATTGAATAAGGAGGAAGCAAATGTCTAAAAAAGTACAAAATTGGGCAGTTCCTTTAATTGCTGTCCTCTTGGGAATGCTGATTGGAGCCGTTTTGATGTTGATTTTCGGTTACGATCCATTCTGGGCTTACTATGATCTTTTCACAACGGCCTTCGGCTCATTGAAAAATATTGGTGAAATTCTTCGTGCCATGAGTCCGCTGATTCTGATTGCACTAGGATTCTCTGTTGCATCTAAGGCAGGTTTCTTTAACGTTGGTTTGCCAGGACAAGCCTTGGCAGGATGGGTTTCTGCCGTATGGTTTGCTTTGTCATTCCCTGACTTACCAAAGGTGATTTCAGTTATCTGTACAGTCATTATCGGTCTGGTTGCAGGTGGTATCGCTGGGGCTATTCCAGGTATTCTCCGTGCTTACTTGGGAACTAGTGAGGTCATTGTTACCATCATGATGAACTACATCATTTTGTATGTAGCAAACAATATTATTCGCTTTGGATTTACATCTGATATGTTGCGTTCTTCAGAAGCTTCTAACAAGGTTGTAGCCTCAGCTAGTTATCAAACAGAGTACTTATCTCAAATAACTGGTGGTTCGCGTTTCAATATTGGTTTCTTCCTGGCACTTGCGGCTGCCTTCTTAGTTTGGTTCTTGCTTAAGAAAACAACAACTGGTTTTGAAATTACATCTGTAGGTCTTAATCCTCATGCTTCAGAGTATGCAGGGATGTCATCTAAACGTGTTATTATCATGTCAATGATTATCTCAGGTGCTCTATGTGGTCTTGGAGGAACAGTAGAAGGACTTGGTACATTCCAAAATGTCTTCGTTCAAAACGCTTCATTGGCTATCGGTTGGAACGGTATGGCGGTTGCGCTTTTAGCGTCTAACTCACCTATCGGTATCCCATTTGCCGCCCTTCTTTATGGTGTTTTGTCTATTGGTAAGAGTGGTATGATTGGTGTTCCACCTGAAATTATCGATGTTGTTTCAGCCTTGATCATCTTCTTTGTTGGTGCTAATTACATCATTAGATATTGGGTTCGCCCTCGTCATAAATCAGTGAAAGCTAAAGGAGGACAAAACTAATATGGACTTTATTACAATTATAGCCTTGATTGTTGCCTCTATGTTGAAGTATTCAGCACCATTGATTTTTACAAGTATTGGTGGAACTTTCTCTGAACGAGGCGGTATCGTAAATGTCGGCCTTGAAGGAATTATGGTAATTGGTGCTTTCGCAGGTGTTCTCTTTAACTTGACTTTTGCAGAAAGTTTTGGAGATGCGACACCTTGGATTGCTGCGATTGTAGCAGGTCTGGTTGGTGTTCTCTACTCATTACTCCATGCTGTTGCGACAATTAACTTCCGAGCTGACCATGTTGTCTCTGGTACAGTGTTGAACCTTATCGCACCATCTTTGGCAGTGTTCTTGACACGTGTTATCTATGGTGCTGGTCAAACACCTGCTATCAGTCATAACTTTAAGACTGTATCCTTCCCAATCTTGGATCAAGTCCCTTTCTTGGGTAAAGTTTTCTTCACTAATGTTTCTTTGGTAGCATATGTTGCTATCTTGGTTTCAGTAGCATCATGGTGGCTCATCTTTAAGACACGCTTTGGTTTGCGACTTCGCTCAGTTGGTGAACACCCACAGGCAGCAGATACACTTGGAATTAACGTCTATCGTATGCGTTACTATGGCGTCATGATTTCGGGCTTCCTTGGTGGTGTTGGTGGTGCGGTTTATGCACAATCAATCTCAAACAACTTTGCCGTTACAACAATTGCAGGTCCTGGTTTCATCGCCTTGGCTGCTATGATTTTCGGTCGTTGGAGTCCAATTGGAGCTATGCTCTCAAGTTTGTTCTTTGGATTGTCACAATCATTGGCAATCATTGGAAAACAGCTTCCACTCATTTCACATGTACCAAATGTGTATTTGCAAATTGCACCATATATCTTGACAATTATTGTCTTGGCTGCTTTCTTCGGTAAAGCCGTTGCACCTAAAGCAGATGGTGTTAACTATATCAAATCTAAATAGGCACTCTACAGTGTCTCAGATAAGAAGGTCTATCGGCCTTCTTTTTTATTCGAATAAAAAAGCTTGTCAATACTCACTAAAGTAGGTATGACAAGCTTTTGTTTTTATGAAAAATATGGGTTAAAGACCTTCTCGTGACCAATAGTGGTATCCCATCCATGTCCTGGGAAAACTTTGTAGTGGTTAGGAAGTGTAAAAAGTTGCTCTTGAATACTAGTGAGTAATTGTTCGTGGTTCCCTGTTGGAAGATCCCAGCGTCCAATTGTTTCTTTAAAGAGGGCATCACCAGAAAATACAGTTTCTTCTCTATCAAAGATAAAAGAAACACCTCCAATAGAGTGTCCTGGAGTTGGAACAACTTTAAACTGAAAGTTCTTGATGTTATAATCTTCAGTAAAATCGAAGTAGTGTTCTGCAGGATTGACAATAACGTCTTCCATATCGTCGTGACGTGGGAGTCCAGATAAATTATCAATAGGACTCATCAACCAGTCTTTTTCAGCTTCAGTAACATAAACAGGAGGATTATAAGCCTGACGGACTGCCTCAACACTCATAATGTGGTCGTAGTGTGTATGTGTCAAAAGGATAGCAGCAACTGGTTTGTCGATTGCTTTAAGTTCAGCTAAGATAGCAGAAGTATCACTTCCTGGATCAATGACTAGACAGGCTGTATCGTTTTCTAAAATATAGGTGTTTTCCTGAGCAACAGGATTTAAAATTCGTCTTATTTTCATAGTTCTAGTGTAGCACGAATTTCAGGCTTTTTCCAATATCAGAATGATGGCTTTGTCTTTTTTTGGTGCTTTGTATATGCTATAATAAGGTCACTATGAGTGAAAAAAACACGAATAAATATGCCATTGTTGATTTGGAAGCAACCTCCGCTTCGTCAACGGCTAGTATTATACAGGTGGGAATTGTTATCATGCAAAATGGTCAGGTGGTTGACGAATTTGCGAGTGATGTTAACCCACACCAAGAACTCGATGAGCACATTGTTCATTTAACAGGAATTACCGATCAGCAGTTGGCCCAAGCACCAGATTTTTCAGAAATTGCTAGAACAATTTTTGAACTGATTGAGGACTGTATTTTTGTTGCCCATAATGTTAAATTTGATGCCAATTTGCTTGCAGAGGCACTTTTTATGGAAGGTTTCGAATTAAGGACGCCTCGTGTTGATACGGTCGAATTGGCTCAGGTCTTTTATCCAACGTTCGAACAATATAAGTTATCTCATTTATCCAAGGTTCTTAATCTTGACTTAGCTCAAGCCCATACCGCTATTGAAGATGCGAGAGCGACCGGACAGCTTTTGTTTCATTTGATGGATAAGATTGCCAGCTTACCTAGACAGACCATTGAGATGCTTTTGACTTTTTCAGATAATCTTCTTTTTGAGACTGAGTTGGTTATTCGTGATGCTATAAGAGGTCAAAATTTAGGTCTTTCAAAGGAATATGTCATGCTTGAAGAATCTGGAATTGTTCTTCGTAGACCTGTGGCTTATAAGGCGGAACGAAAACTGTCTCAAGATTTTGCTACCAATATTGCTCTCTTGGATTTAGAGTCAAGACCTAAACAAAGAGAGTTTGCTGAGGTAGTAAGGAAGGAGCTTGATAATTCTGCTATTTCCATGATTCAGGCTCAGACTGGAATTGGGAAAACCTATGGTTATTTGCTTCCCTTGTTAGCACAATCTGATGTCGATAAAGTAGTAGTAGCTGTTCCAACCAAGCTTCTTCAAAATCAGATTATGAATCAGGAAGCTAAAGCATTATCGGATGTCTTTAATATTAACTTTCATAGTCTCAAAGGACCTCAGAATTATATCAAGTTAGATGCCTTTTACCAGACCTTACTTCGTCAGGACAGTAACCGTTTGATTAATCGTTACAAAATGCAACTCTTAGTTTGGTTGACTGAAACGAAGACAGGGGATCTCGATGAAATCAGACAAAAACAGCGCTATATGGCCTATTTTGATGAGATTAAGCACGATGGTAAGTTAAAGGTGGATAGTCTTTTTGCTGAATATGATTTTTGGCAACAGTCCTACCAAAAAGCCCAAGAAGCTAGGGTAGTTGTGACCAATCATGCTTATCTTTTGACGCGTATGGAAGATGATCATGATTTTGTTCGAGGAAAAAATCTTGTGATTGATGAGGGACAAAAGATGGTTCTGGCTTTGGAACAATTTTCACGTCATCAAGTCAATCTTACAGTGCTTTTGCAACATATCCATCGTATTCTTGATAGTGGTAATCAAACCTTACTTCAACAACGCTTGCTCGAAAATTTGCAGTTTGAAGTTAGCCATCTAATCCAAGAACACCAACAATTTCCTCAGAAGCAGTATAATCGCCAGCAATTAGATCGTTTGCTACAAACCATTTCTGAACTGGAAGGTGAAAGTGATTTGATGGAGATGTTGTCTCCACTGAAGACACCCCTTTACAGCCATTTTTGGCTTGAAACAGACTATTATCAGGAACATCGTGTGACTTATTTAAAGGCGTCACGTCAAGAACTCTTAGAACTTTCAGCTTATCTACCAAGTGCTCAAAAAGTGATAATTGTTTCAGCAACTATTGATGTAGGACCTGATGTTGATGTGGCTGATTTGTTGGGCTTAAAACAGGTACGTAAGGTTAACCTTCCAATGGACACTTTACCCAATCAAGCTATTTGGATTGATCAAAGCATGCCTATGATTGGAGTTTCTTCTGAGGAGGAGTATGAAGTTGCTCTTGCAAAGCGTCTCCAGAAGCTATCTGAAATGGAATATCCAATTTTAGTACTATTCACGTCTCGAAAGAGTATGATGGCTGTTTCGGATTTATTGGATCATAGGGAAGTGCGTCACCTAACTCAAGAGAAAAATGGGACAGCTTTTAATGTCAAAAAACGTTTTGATAGAGGTGAGACCAATCTCCTTCTTGGTATGGGGTCATTCTGGGAAGGCGTTGACTTTGCTCAACAAGATAGGGTAATTGAGGTTATTGCACGTCTGCCGTTTGACAATCCTAAGGATCCTTTCTATCAAAAGATTGAATCTTGGTTTTCTAAGCAAGGAAAGAGTACCTTTGAGAGTTACAGTCTTCCAATGACGGTTTTACGTTTCAAACAAGCTATCGGACGTGCCCAAAGACGCCCAGAACAGCGTTCAGCTATTCTTCTTATGGACAATCGCCCACTCGTTAAGAGCTATGGAAAACTATTTCTAAAAGAAGTCACACAAGAAGTGGCGCTTAAGTATGCTAAGTTTGAGCAAGTCAAAGAGGATATTAAGGATTTCTTAGAAAAAGAAAGTTAACTTTTTAAAACAAACCTTTTCTAAGATTACTCAGGCTTTATGAATTTTACTGAGTTATAAAAAAGATAGACTTAATTGCTCAATACTAGCTATATTGCTATGTAAAGATTTATCATTTTCTGATATAATAAATTCAGAAACTTTTTTAGGAGGCATTATGCGTAAACAACGTTCACCTTGGACAAAAAAGCAACAGCTCATTTTTGGAATAATTGTAATCGTTGTGACCTTAATTGCCTCTGTGACTGCTATTCTTATTGTAGCGACTAAGCCTTACGTAGACGCTGAAAAGAAGGTTATTGCCATAGCAGAGAGCAAAGCAGACATAAGGACCGTTACTGAATTTGATATTTACCATGGTGAGTCTACCTATTACGGACTTCTTGGAAAGTCTAGTCAAGGTGAGAAGCTGGCTGTTATCATGAGTCCTGATTCAGGTGTGGTTGATATCTACAAGCAATCTGATGGTATTAGTAAGTCAGTCGCTAAGAAAGCTGCTAAGGCCTATGGTGCTAAGGAGATATCCTATGTCCACCTAGGAAAATATGGCAAAACTCCTATTTGGGAAGTGAAGTCAGGAACCCAGTATTATCTGGTTGATTTTATCTCAGGTCAGGTTATTAAAGTGGAAGGACTATAATGAAATGACAAAATTATCAAATCGTGTATTACAAATGGAAGAAAGTGTTACTTTAGCTGCCAGTGCGCGTGCTAAAGCTCTTAAAGCTCAAGGACGTGATATCTTGAGTTTGACACTTGGTGAACCAGATTTTGTAACACCTAAGAACATTCAAGATGCGGCCATTGCTTCTATTGAAAATGGTAAAGCAAGTTTTTATACCGTGGCTTCTGGACTTCCGGAACTCAAGGATGCGATCAGCACTTACATGGAAAATTTCTATGGTTATGCTGTGAAACCAAATGAGGTTGTTGTCGGCACTGGTGCTAAGTTTATCTTATATGCTTTCTTTGCTACGGTCATTAATCCTGGTGATGAAGTCATTATTCCAACACCTTGCTGGGTTTCTTACGTAGACCAAGTTAAAATGGTTGAGGGTGTTCCGGTTACTTTCCAAACGACTGAAGCTAATCACTTTAAAGCAACGGTTGAACAGCTTGAAGCTGCTCGAACTGAAAAAACTAAGGTTGTCTTGCTTAATTCTCCATCAAATCCAACAGGAATGATTTACAGCAAGGAAGAATTGCAAGCAATCGGTGACTGGGCGGTTGAGCACGATATCTTGATTTTAGCAGATGATATCTATGGACGTTTGGTCTATAATGGCAATACTTTCACCCCAATTTCAAGCTTGTCAGATGCGATTCGTAAGCAAACAATTGTGATTAATGGTGTTTCTAAGACCTATGCTATGACAGGTTGGCGCGTGGGATTTGCTGTAGGAGATCCAGAAATTATTTCAGGAATGGCGAAGATTATTAGCCAAACAACATCAAATCTTACAGCAGTTTCTCAATACGCTGCTATTGAAGCCTTAACTGGTGATCAGTCTTCTATCGAAGAAATGCGTCAGGCCTTTGAAGAACGTTTGAATACAATTTATCCACTCCTAGCTGAAGTACCTGGTTTTGAAGTCATCAAACCTCAGGGTGCCTTTTACCTCTTCCCTAATGTTAAAAAAGCGATGGAAATCAAGGGTTATACAGATGTCAATGATTTTACAAACGCTATTCTTGAAGAGGCTGAAGTGGCTTTGGTAACAGGTGCAGGATTCGGGGCACCTGAAAATATTCGTCTTAGCTATGCAACAGACTTGGATACTTTGAAAGAAGCAGTCCGCCGAATCAAAGCCTTTATGGAAAAATAGAATTAAAATAGATCAAAAGAAAAGAGAAGTAATTACATGTCTAAACAATTAGTTTCAATTATTGATGTGCCTAAATACGTGGGTGAAGAAATCACTATCGGTGCATGGGTAGCTAACAAATCAGGTAAAGGGAAATTGGCCTTTCTTCAATTGCGTGATGGGACTGCCTTCTTCCAAGCTGTAGCTTTCAAACCTAACTTCATCGAAAAATACGGTGAAGAAGAAGGTACTGAAAAATTTGATACTGTTAAACGCCTTAGCCAAGAAACATCAGTTTATGTGACTGGTGTGGTCAAAGAAGATGAACGTTCAAAATTTGGTTACGAGTTGGATGTGACAGCAGTAGAAGTCATCGGTGAGTCACATGATTACCCAATCACACCAAAAGAACACGGAACTGACTTCTTGATGGATAATCGTCACCTTTGGTTGCGTTCGCGTAAACAAATGGCTGTCCAACAAATTCGTAATGCGATTATTTACGCAACATACGAATTCTTTGATAAAAATGGTTTCATCAAATTTGATAGTCCAATTTTGTCAGGAAATGCTGCTGAAGATTCAACAGAATTGTTTGAAACAGATTACTTTGGTACTCCTGCTTACCTAAGCCAATCTGGTCAGCTTTACCTTGAAGCTGGTGCAATGGCTCTTGGTCGTGTCTTTGATTTTGGTCCTGTTTTCCGTGCTGAAAAATCAAAAACACGTCGTCACTTGACTGAGTTCTGGATGATGGATGCTGAGTATTCATTCCTGACACATGATGAGTCACTTGACTTGCAAGAAGCTTATGTTAAAGCACTTATTCAAGGTGTGATTGATCGTGCGCCACAAGCTCTTGAAATCCTTGAACGTGATGTGGATCTTCTTAAGAAATACATTGCTGAGCCATTCAAGCGTGTGTCTTATGATGAAGCTATCGACCTTCTTCAAGCACATGAAAATGATGAAGATACAGATTACGAGCACCTCGAACATGGGGATGACTTCGGTTCACCGCACGAAACTTGGATTTCAAACTATTTTGGTGTTCCAACATTCGTTGTTAATTATCCAGCAAGCTTTAAGGCCTTCTACATGAAACCTGTTCCTGGTAATCCAGAGCGCGTTCTTTGTGCAGACCTTTTGGCTCCAGAAGGTTATGGTGAAATCATCGGTGGTTCAATGCGTGAAGATGACTATGATGCCCTTGTAGCTAAAATGGATGAACTCGGAATGGACCGTTCAGAATACGAATTCTACCTTGACCTTCGTAAATATGGTTCAGTACCACATGGTGGTTTTGGTATCGGTATTGAACGTATGGTTACTTTCGTAGCTGGCACAAAACACATTCGTGAAGCTATTCCATTCCCACGTATGTTGCACCGTATCAAACCATAAGTAAAATTCTCTAGGAGTGCAAAAGTATGAAAAGATGGTTTCTTGGTCTATTGGCCTTACTTTGTATGGTTTCGATGGTAGCTTGTAGCAAGTCTGCTCCCTCACTAGAGGGTGAATGGCAGGCACAAGATGCCTTAAAGAAGGATTATACTATTGTCTTCAAGAAAGATAAGGTCAAGATTGGTGATCAGGATTATAACTATACAGTGGATGGTCCCAAGTCTAAAGATGACTTTACCTATTATTCGCTAAAAGTAAAAGATCAGGGGAAAGAGACGTTTTATACGGTATTTTTCCCAACTAAATCCAAAGAGGTTGCTCTTTTTCTACAACCAAATGATGAGAAAGAACCTATTAAGGGTCAAATGCTCTTTGCACTTAATAAAAAAGAAAAACCAGACTACTATAGCTATGTCAAAAAGTATCTGAAATAGTAGGAGAAGGATTAGCCTAGTGCTGATTCTTTTCTTTTTGGAATTATATGTTTCAATTTTCAGAATATTTTGTTATAATAGCAACATATTAGTCAAAGGAGAACTATCATGGCAAAAACTATTCATACTGATAAAGCACCAGCAGCAATCGGACCTTATGTTCAAGGTAAAATTGTTGGCAATCTTTTGTTTGCTTCTGGTCAAGTACCATTGTCACCAGAAACAGGTGAAATCATTGGCGAAACAATTCAAGAACAAACAGAACAAGTTCTTAAAAATGTTGGGGCTATTTTGGCAGAAGCTGGTACAGACTTTGACCACGTTGTCAAAACAACTTGCTTCCTAAGTGATATTAACGATTTCGTTCCATTTAACGAAGTGTATGCAACTGCCTTTACATCTGATTTTCCAGCACGTTCTGCAGTAGAAGTGGCACGCTTACCAAAAGATGTTAAAATTGAAATCGAAGTTATTGCTGAGATTGATTAAGGAAGGGAGCCTTGGCTCTTTTCTTTTTTTCTCAACTATGATAAACTATTAATGATAAATCATTTTCGATGTTTGGGAGACACCATCGCTAAAAAAAACCATTACTGGCGTTTTTTTTGGCTCCCTCAAGGAGCCTTTTTATGTGTCTCAAACATCACGAATAAAGAGGAATATTATGAAACGTCAATCAGCTTTGGTCGTCTTTAGTGGCGGTCAAGATTCTACTACTTGCCTATTTTGGGCTCTAAAACATTATGAAACAGTTGAATTAGTTACTTTTGCTTACGGGCAACGTCATAGCTTGGAAATTGAAGTAGCTAAAGAGATTGCACGAGAACAAGGGCTTAAACACCATGTTTTAGATATGTCTTTGCTTGGTCAAATTACTGAAAATGCTTTAACATCTGATATTGAGATTGAGGCAGAAGAAGGTGAAGTTCCTAATACTTTTGTGGACGGGCGTAATCATCTTTTCCTTTCTTTTGCAGCTGTTCTGGCTAAGCAACGTGGTATCACTGACATTGTTACGGGTGTTTGTGAGACAGACTTTTCTGGTTATCCAGACTGTCGTGATGTTTTTGTCAAATCGCTTAATGTCACACTTAATCTAGCCATGGCCTATGATTTTGTTATCCAAACTCCTCTCATGTGGTTAGATAAGGCTGAGACTTGGGCTTTGGCTGACCAACTTGGAGCTTTCGACTATGTTCGTGAAAAAACGCTAACTTGCTATAACGGTATTATTGGGACTGGTTGTGGGGAATGTCCTGCCTGCCATTTGCGTCAAAAAGGACTTGAAAAATATCTAGCAGAAAGAGGAGAAGCTTAATGTTCTTTGCACCGAAAGAAATCAAAAAAGAAACAGGTGAGTCTTTGGTTTACAATCCTCACCGTACAATGGTTTCTAAAGAGTTTACTTTTGATGCTGCCCACCATCTCTTTCATTATGAAGGCAAATGCAAATCGCTTCATGGTCATACCTACCATCTTCAAATAGCAGTGAGTGGTTACTTGGATGAACGTGGCATGACCTACGATTTTGGTGACCTCAAGAGCATTTATAAGGACCATTTGGAACCTCAGTTAGATCACCGTTATCTCAATGAGACTTTGCCTTATATGAACACAACTGCGGAAAATATGGTTTTCTGGATTTTCCAGACGACGAGTCAACATCTGCCAGAGGAGAGGGGACTTCGTTTGGAATATGTACGCCTTTATGAAACACCAACAGCCTTTGCAGAGTTTAGACGGGAGTGGTTGGATGACTAGAGAACGTGTACTCAAACTACCAGTACTTGAAATTTTTGGACCAACCTTTCAAGGGGAAGGGCGAGCAATTGGTCAAAAAACCATGTTTGTAAGGACAGCAGGATGTGATTACCACTGTGATTGGTGTGATTCTGCCTTCACTTGGGATGGTTCAGAAAAGCCAACTCGTATGACAGCTGACGAAGTCATTAAAGCTTTGGATGCGCTAGGAACTTACGACTATGTTACTCTATCTGGAGGAAACCCAGCTCTGCTAGCGGCTAATATGGCTGAACTCGTTTCAAAACTCAAGGCAAGAGGCGTAACCCTGGCCGTTGAAACACAGGGTTCTCGCTGGCAGGAGTGGCTAAAGGAAATTGACCAAGTAACCTTAAGTCCTAAACCGCCATCATCCAAGATGGAAGTCAATATGGAAACCCTTGACTTTATTGTTTCTCAGCTTGATCCTGATAAAGTTACCTTCAAGGTTCCTGTTTTCGATGATACAGATTTAGCCTTTGCTAAAATGATTCAGGAACGTTATCAGCCAGATGTCATGTTTCTTTCAGCTGGTAATCCTGAACCTAAAGCAGAGGGTAATATTGTCCAACATCAATTAAATCGCCTAAAAGAACTATGGGAGACTGTAGCTGCTGATAATTCGTGGGGCAATGTGCGTGTCCTCCCTCAGCTTCATACCCTACTCTATGATAATGAGCGTGGTGTCTAATCTTCACAGTCTTTAAGATTAGAATTGATAGTATTTTGACTTTTTTGATGATTAACATTAGAAATTTGGATTAAAAATCGACTATATAAAGGTCTAGAAAAATTAACAACGAAGGAAGAAAAATGTCACAACAAGAAGAAATGAAAAACCTCACTCTCCTTGGTAATAAGGAGACACCTTATATTTTTGAATACTCTCCACAAGTCTTGGAGTCTTTTGATAATCGTCACACTGATAATGATTACTTTATCAAATTCAACTGTCCAGAATTTACGTCACTTTGTCCTATTACTGGCCAACCTGATTTTGCAAGTATCTATATTTCTTATATTCCAGACCAGCTCTGCGTTGAGTCTAAATCTCTAAAGCTTTACCTCTTTAGTTACCGTAATCACGGAGACTTCCATGAAAACTGTATTAATACTATTGGTAAAGATTTGGTGGAGCTTTTGAACCCTCGTTACTTAGAAGTTTGGGGTAAATTTACACCTCGTGGTGGTATTTCTATTGACCCTTATTATAATTATGGTCGTCCAGAAACTAAGTATGAAAAGATGGCAGAACAACGTCTTTTTAATCACGATCTTTACCCAGAAAATATTGATAATCGTTAATATCATGCTAAAAGTCCTTATGTTAAGGGCTTTTTTTATTTTGTTAAACACCAGTCTTTAGGGTGTAAAAGAAAGCTAATCAATAATTTTTTACAAGTAAAAGTAAGGTCATTGTTAGTTTTTTATTGGTCTGTTCTTAGAAAGTTCTATTATTAAAATAATTTGACAATAGAAGTATTATCTCCTACAATTAAAGTAAAACAGAAGCGTAAGCGCTTGCTTATAAAAGGTATATTTGTTTTTAAAAAAGGGGATGAAGACAATGAGAAAAAGTTTACGTCTATTTTCGTGCGCTGTTTTAGGGGCAGCAATATTAGCACCAACGGTAGTTGGTAATGATCATGCACAGGCCGATAGTTATTATGGCCGAGGTTACTATAATAACTATTCTTATAATCCATGGTATAGCAACTATTATCCAAACTATGGTTATAACTACGGATACAATGGTTATTATCCAGGCTATAATTACAATTATGGCTATAACTACGGTTACAATAATTACTATCCAAACTATAACTATGGCTATAATTATGGCTATAACAACTATAATCCTGGTTACAACAACTATAACGAATCAGGTACTTACCGCTATAGTAATGGTTACTTGTACTACATCTTGAGTGATGGTAGCTACTATGTTAACTATAACGGTCGTTGGGTTCGTGGTGGTGACTATAATAACAACAATAGTGGTTCTAATAATACACCAACGACAGGATATGAGGTTTTGAGAAATGACCCTCACTACCGTTACGAAAATGGTACTCACTATTATTTGAAAGATAATGGCGATTACTACTATTATTCAAATGGTAAGTGGGTGCTTGTTAAGGCTTCAAGCACAGATTCTGAAGCTCCAACAACTTCAACTGTGGATTCAACGTCATCAGCAAGTTCAGAAGTAGCCTCAACTGTGGATTCAACTTCATCAGCAAGTTCAGAAGTAGCCTCAACCGTGGATTCAACTTCGTCTGCAAGTTCAGAAGCAGCGTCAACTGTAGATTCAACTTCATCAGCAAGTTCAGAAGTAGCCTCAACCGTGGATTCAACTTCGTCTGCAAGCTCAGAAGTAGCTTCAACTGCCGACTCAACTTCGTCTGCAAGTTCAGAAGTAGCTTCAACTGTTGACTCAACGTCATCAGCAAGTTCAGAAGTAGCCTCAACTGTAGATTCAACTTCAGAAGCGGCTTCAACTGGTAACTCAAGTTCGACTGTAACTTCTGAATCTTCTTCAACAGCAACTTCAGAGACAGGTTCAACATCAGAAACAAGTTCTGAAGCTCCTGAACTTGAAAACCCACCATATGCGCCTGAAATAAACATTGACTATGATAAGTTGCCAAAACCAACATTGCCACCAACAGATTATCGCATGCAGTCAGACCCACGATTTGTAGATGACAACGGTACGTATTACTACCGTGTCGCTATGACTGATGAGGAAAATGCGCGTGGTATCGATGGTTACTACAAATGGGTTGATGGTAAGTGGAAACTCTACAATGGTACTGCCAATGATGACCCTGAGCTTGATCCAGATTTCCATAAACCAGCAGGAAACGACGAATACATGTACGATGACAACGCATCAAGTGTTAAGTTGTATTCTGAAAATGTAGTTGGTACTGGTAAAGCGGGAGAAGCTCTTCCATTCCAAAATGTTGATGAATTCAAAGACTATGTCATTAATAATCTTGCTCCAAAATTCATAGACAATGCTGGCTGGGATTGTAATGTAACTTGGGAAATTGAAGATGTTGATAACTTCAATGCTTCTAAAGGCAGTGCTTGGGCACGTGATTATGTGATTACAGCTAATCTCAAGAGTGGTGTTGACGACAAAAAATATAGTGATGTTGAATTTGGATATGTTAAATTTATTTATCATGTAGAACCAACTGAAAACTCTGATTATGTTGAAGTTGATTCAGCTAAGGCTGCCTTTAATGAAATCAATGCTCAACGTACAGCTGCCGGTTTACCAGCGCTTACATGGTCTGATGATCTTTACAATAGCACAACTCTTCCACACGCCAAAGATATTTCACATACTTACAACAGTGACGGTATTGTTTACCGTCGTGAATCTGATGGTTCAGTTGTTGCAAATAAATGGTTGAGCAGTGGTATTCGTGAACTTCTCATGAGTCCAGATGCTACTCAAGCTGCAGTGGCTTGTGTTGTCGCAGGTGATGGTACTTACTACTGGACTTTGAATTACCAATAAGAAGATGTTAAATTAATTGTCCCAATAATGAGGAGTCTGAGGTTAGTCTTGGACTCTTTTCCTTTATCTATTGAACGTTTAAGCTTTCAATATGGTATAATAGAGCCTAGAAAGAAGGCGAAAATATGCAGGTTAAGAGAGTTCAGGATTATATCTCTAAAGAGTGGTTCGATGAAACCGATGGCTCCTATTTCGAACGACTAAATAGTCGTTTGCAGGTGCTTTTGAAAAAAGATTATCCTGATTTACAAGGACATGATTTCATTAGTAATATTAGCCTTTTGGATTATAGGTTAGTTTTTCTCGACGAGATTATTGCAAATGCTAATGAGAAAAATGAGCACGTGCGTGAAACAGTTCATGATGTGACCAAGAGTTTGCTCTACGAGGACCAGGATGTCCAGGAACAATTGGATAGTCGAATTACTTTTGGTCAAAAAGTGGCGGATGAAGTGGCCCGATTTGGTGGATCTTGGACTTTTATCTTGTCATTTGTTGCTTTTATGGCTATTTGGATGGGGCTGAATGTTGTTCAACCCTTTGGGATTGCCTTTGATAAGTATCCTTTTATTCTGTTGAATCTGGCCTTGTCCACTCTAGCTGCCGTTCAGGCACCATTGATTATGATGAGTCAGAATCGGGCATCGGATTACGATCGATTGCAAGCACGAAATGACTATAACGTCAATAAACAATCAAAGGAAGAAATCCGACTTTTACATGAAAAAATTGATCACTTGGTGCAACAAGACCAATCAGATTTGCTTACTATTCAAAAATTGCAGACAGAAATGATTATGGGGGTTAGCCAACAAGTTGAAAAAATGTCAGACGATATTCGTGTCTTGAAAGAAGAAAGACTAGAAAGGGAGTCTCATGGGAACGAAAAAAATTAATTTAGTTGTTGTAACAGGGATGAGCGGAGCAGGTAAGACTGTAGCGATTCAATCCTTTGAGGATATTGGATACTTCACTATTGATAATATGCCACCTTCTTTGGTACCAAAGGTTATCGAATTGGTAAAACATAGTGAAGAGACAGATAAGATTGCTCTTGTCGTTGATATGCGAAGTCGCTTGTTCTTCGATGAAATCAACGATATTTTGGATAAATTAGAAAGCAATGAGGAACTTAATTTCAAGATTCTTTTCTTGGACGCTACGGATGGTGAATTGGTTTCTCGTTACAAAGAGACACGTCGTAGTCACCCACTGGCGGCAGATGGCCGTGTTTTGGATGGCATCAAGTTAGAGCGTGAGCTTTTGTCACCGCTTAAGAGTTTGAGTCAAAACGTAGTTGATACGACAGAATTGACTCCGCGTCAACTTCGTAAGGCTATTTCTGAACAGTTTTCATCTGAGCAAGACCAATCTTCTTTCCGTATTGAAGTTTTGAGTTTTGGTTTTAAATATGGACTGCCATTGGATGCAGATCTGGTTTTTGATGTCCGTTTTTTGCCAAACCCTTATTATGATCCTGCCCTTCGTAACCTCACAGGTTTGGATAAAGAGGTTTTTGATTACGTCATGAAGCATACGGAATCAGAAGACTTTTACAATCATTTGACACAGCTTATTAAACCAATCTTACCTGGCTACAAAAGAGAAGGTAAGTCTGTTCTTACTATTGCTGTTGGGTGTACGGGTGGTCAACACCGTAGTGTAGCTTTTGCACATCGTCTAGCCCAAGATCTAAAAAATGATTGGACAGTCAATGAAACACATCGTGATAAGGATCGACGTAAGGAGACGGTGAATCGTTCATGAAAAAACCAAGAATTACAGTAATAGGTGGGGGAACTGGTATTCCAGTCATTCTTCGTAGTTTACGTCATAAGGATGTTGATATCACTGCTGTGGTAACTGTAGCTGATGATGGCGGTTCTTCAGGAGATTTGCGTGATATCATGCAACTGACACCTCCAGGGGATTTGCGTAATGTTTTGGTAGCTATGAGTGATATGCCTAAACTTTATGAAAGAGTTTTCCAATATCGTTTTGATAAAACCGATGGCGCTTTGGCCGGTCATCCACTCGGAAATCTAATCATCGCTGGAATTTCTGAAATGCAGGGATCTACCTATAATGCCATGCAGCTTCTGACGAAGTTTTTCCACGTCACAGGTAAGATTTATCCTGCCAGTGAGACTGCCTTGACGCTTCATGCTGTTTTTCAAGATGGTCATGAAGTAGCAGGTGAGAGTAGTATTGCCCAGTACGATGGCATGATTGAGCGCGTTTATGTGACCAATACCTATAATGATGAAGAGCCTAAGGCCAGTCGTAAGGTTGTTGATGCTATTATGAATAGTGATATGATTGTTTTAGGTCCTGGGTCTCTCTATACATCGATTTTGCCCAACCTGGTGATACCAGAGATTCGTCAGGCTCTTATTGAGACCAAGGCTGATGTCACATACATTTGTAATATTATGACGCAGTACGGAGAAACTGAGCAATTTTCAGATGCCGACCATGTGGCTGTTCTTAATCGTCATCTTGGCTCCGATGTGATTGACAATGTCTTAGTTAATATCAAGAAAGTGCCTAAGGAATACATGGCAAGTAATAAATTTGATGAATACCTTGTTCAGGTTGAGCATGATTTTGAGGGCTTACGTCGTGAAGCAAAAACAGTTGTTTCTTCTAATTTTTTGCGACTTGAAAATGGTGGTGCCTTCCACCATGGCGACTTGGTAGTGGATGAGCTCATGCATCTAGTGAGGAATAAGTCATGAGTTTCACAATTAAGGTTAAAGAAGAGATAATTGCAGCTTCAAGCAAAGACAAGGCTGAATTGTCGGCATTGATTAAGATGTCTGGTTCTGTTGGATTGACCAACCAAGGATTGACTCTTTCTATCTCAACAGAAAACGCAAAGATTGCGCGACATATCTACCAATTAATGGAAAGTCGTTATCAGAGTAATCCTGAATTGAGACATCATAACAAGACTAATCTCAAGAAAAATCGTGTTTACACGGTTTTTGTAGCTGACCATGTCAATGATATTTTGTCCGATTTACAATTGGCGGATTCTTTCTTTGGCTTTGAAACAGGCATTGAAACATCAGTAATGGAAGATGATGAAGCTGGAAGATCCTATTTACGAGGTGCTTTTTTGGCGACTGGAACAGTTCGTGATCCTGAAAAAGGCCGTTATCAATTAGAGATTTTTTCCGTTTACCAAGACCACGCAGAGGACTTGGCTTCTCTCATGAAAAAATTTATGCTCGATGCCAAGGTTTTGAGTCATAAAAATGGTTTTGTGACCTATCTTCAAAAAGCTGAGGATATTATGGATTTCCTCCTTGTTATTGGTGCAATGAACTCTAAGGATACCTTCGAAGAGGTCAAAATTATGCGAGAGACCAGAAATGATCTGAATCGTGCCAATAATGCGGAAACAGCTAATATTGCTAGAACGATTAGTGCTAGTATGAAAACAATTAATAATATTATCAAGATTATGGATACGGTTGGCTTGGAGATTTTACCTGTGGAGCTGCGCCAAATTGCCCAACTCCGTATTGCCAATCCAGATTACTCTATCCAGCAAATCGCAGATAGTATAGAACCTCCTCTGACCAAGAGTGGTGTCAATCATCGTCTCAGAAAAATTAATAAAATTGCGGACGATTTGTAAGTAGAAAGGAAGCTTTTATGGCTTGTACAACGATTTTAGTAGGTAAGAAAGCCTCATATGATGGCTCTACCATGATTGCACGTACTGAGGATTCTCAATCTGGCGTTTTTACGCCCAAAGAATTTCTCGTCGTGACCCCTGAAGACCAACCGCGTCATTATCAGTCTTTGCTTAGCAAGTTTTCAATTGATTTGCCAGATAATCCTCTACGTTATACTTCTGTTCCAGATGCACTTGGTAAAGACGGTATCTGGGGTGAAGCTGGTATTAACTCATCTAATGTTGCCATGAGTGCAACAGAAACAATCACCACCAATGCGCGTGTACTCGGTGCAGACCCTCTTGTTAAAGATGGTTTTGGAGAAGAGGATATGTTAACATTGGTCTTGCCATATATCAAGACGGCGCGTGAAGGTGTCCTTCGTTTGGGGCAACTTCTTGAAACTTACGGAACTTACGAATCTAATGGTATTGCTTTCTCAGATACTGAAGAAATTTGGTGGCTAGAGACCATTGGTGGTCACCATTGGATTGCAAGACGTGTTCCAGATGATGCCTATGTCACTAACCCAAACCAA
The DNA here is from genome assembly GCF_000525585.1 of Streptococcus sp. ACS2. Classification (NCBI taxonomy): domain Bacteria; kingdom Bacillati; phylum Bacillota; class Bacilli; order Lactobacillales; family Streptococcaceae; genus Streptococcus; species Streptococcus sp. ACS2. The sequence continues at coordinate 943 of NZ_JALT01000038.1, read as the reverse complement.
CTTGGCATCGATCACTATGAGTTTGAAAATCCAGACGACTATTTAGCCTCACCAGACATTCGAGATTTTATTAATAAACATCATTTGGATCTGACTTATTCTAATGAACACTTTAATCCACGTTATGCTTTTGGTAGCCAACGAGATAAGGATCGTCATTATAATACACCACGTGCCTGGGCAATGCAGAAATTCTTGAACCCAGAAAAAGATTATGATCCAAAATCATTCTTTATTCCATGGTGTCAAAAACCATACCGCAAAATTACAGTTGAAGATGTTAAATATGTCTTGAGTCTTCATTACCAAGATACACCTTACGATCCTTATGGACCTCAAGGAGATGCGGTGAGTCAACGCCAATTCCGTCCAATCGGTATCAACCGTACTAGTCAAACAGCTCTCTTGCAAATGCGTCCTAACAAACCGTCAGAAACGACTGGTATTCAGTGGTTAGCCTATGGATCAATGCCATTTAGTACAATGGTGCCATTCTGGACTCAAGTCGGAACAACACCTGCTTATTTCCGTCAAACAACTGATAAAGTGGATACAGGTAATTTCTACTGGAGTAATCGCTTGATTGCTGCTATCTGTGATCCTCATTTCCAACAGCATGAAGCTGATTTGGATGCTTATGTAGAAACAACTATGGCTCTTGGCCATGCTATGATTAATCATGTAGATACTGCTTTAGCAAATGGTGAGAGTATTGATTTTGAAGCTGAAAATCAAAAAATTAGTGATAAGATTCAGTCAGAAACAGATAAACTATTGGCAAAAGTCTTAGATGATGCAAGTAATTTGATGACCAATCGTTTTTCTATGAGTGATTAAAGTCATCAAAAAAGCCTTTCCATAAAATTGGAAAGGTTTTTTAGTATTGTAAACATTACTTGTTTTCTTTATCCAGTTTCGAGAGGAGCTGATAAAGCGTAATAAA
>NZ_JALT01000037.1:2500-6239 GCF_000525585.1 Streptococcus sp. ACS2 | reverse complement strand
TGAATAAGAAACCAAGTGCAGGGTTATGATAGAAGAAATTATAACCTGTCAATTTACAAGAATAAATCGTCAGATGACGGTAATGAGTTAACGCTCGAACAATTATTAAAGATTTTAATGAGAGTTTGATCCTGGCTCAGGACGAACGCTGGCGGCGTGCCTAATACATGCAAGTAGAACGCTGAAGAGAGGAGCTTGCTCTTCTTGGATGAGTTGCGAACGGGTGAGTAACGCGTAGGTAACCTGCCTTGTAGCGGGGGATAACTATTGGAAACGATAGCTAATACCGCATAACAATGGATGACACATGTCATTTATTTGAAAGGGGCAATTGCTCCACTACAAGATGGACCTGCGTTGTATTAGCTAGTAGGTGAGGTAACGGCTCACCTAGGCGACGATACATAGCCGACCTGAGAGGGTGATCGGCCACACTGGGACTGAGACACGGCCCAGACTCCTACGGGAGGCAGCAGTAGGGAATCTTCGGCAATGGGGGCAACCCTGACCGAGCAACGCCGCGTGAGTGAAGAAGGTTTTCGGATCGTAAAGCTCTGTTGTAAGTCAAGAACGAGTGTGAGAGTGGAAAGTTCACACTGTGACGGTAGCTTACCAGAAAGGGACGGCTAACTACGTGCCAGCAGCCGCGGTAATACGTAGGTCCCGAGCGTTGTCCGGATTTATTGGGCGTAAAGCGAGCGCAGGCGGTTTGATAAGTCTGAAGTTAAAGGCTGTGGCTCAACCATAGTTCGCTTTGGAAACTGTCAAACTTGAGTGCAGAAGGGGAGAGTGGAATTCCATGTGTAGCGGTGAAATGCGTAGATATATGGAGGAACACCGGTGGCGAAAGCGGCTCTCTGGTCTGTAACTGACGCTGAGGCTCGAAAGCGTGGGGAGCGAACAGGATTAGATACCCTGGTAGTCCACGCCGTAAACGATGAGTGCTAGGTGTTGGATCCTTTCCGGGATTCAGTGCCGCAGCTAACGCATTAAGCACTCCGCCTGGGGAGTACGACCGCAAGGTTGAAACTCAAAGGAATTGACGGGGGCCCGCACAAGCGGTGGAGCATGTGGTTTAATTCGAAGCAACGCGAAGAACCTTACCAGGTCTTGACATCCCGATGCTATTTCTAGAGATAGAAAGTTACTTCGGTACATCGGTGACAGGTGGTGCATGGTTGTCGTCAGCTCGTGTCGTGAGATGTTGGGTTAAGTCCCGCAACGAGCGCAACCCCTATTGTTAGTTGCCATCATTCAGTTGGGCACTCTAGCGAGACTGCCGGTAATAAACCGGAGGAAGGTGGGGATGACGTCAAATCATCATGCCCCTTATGACCTGGGCTACACACGTGCTACAATGGTTGGTACAACGAGTTGCGAGTCGGTGACGGCAAGCTAATCTCTTAAAGCCAATCTCAGTTCGGATTGTAGGCTGCAACTCGCCTACATGAAGTCGGAATCGCTAGTAATCGCGGATCAGCACGCCGCGGTGAATACGTTCCCGGGCCTTGTACACACCGCCCGTCACACCACGAGAGTTTGTAACACCCGAAGTCGGTGAGGTAACCTTTTGGAGCCAGCCGCCTAAGGTGGGATAGATGATTGGGGTGAAGTCGTAACAAGGTAGCCGTATCGGAAGGTGCGGCTGGATCACCTCCTTTCTAAGGAAAAACGGAATGTACTTGAGTTTCTTATTTAGTTTTGAGAGGTCTTGTGGGGCCTTAGCTCAGCTGGGAGAGCGCCTGCTTTGCACGCAGGAGGTCAGCGGTTCGATCCCGCTAGGCTCCATTGAATCGAAAGATTCAAGTATTGTCCATTGAAAATTGAATATCTATATCAAATTCCATATGTAATTAATTACATATAGATAGTAACAAGAAAATAAACCGAAACGCTGTGAATATTTAATGAGTTAGGTCGAAAGACCAAAATAAGGTTAAGTTAATAAGGGCGCACGGTGGATGCCTTGGCACTAGAAGCCGATGAAGGACGTGACTAACGACGAAATGCTTTGGGGAGCTGTAAGTGAGCAATGATCCAGAGATGTCCGAATGGGGGAACCCGGCAGGTAATGCCTGTCACTCATTACTGTTAAGGTAATGTAGAGGAAGACGCAGTGAACTGAAACATCTAAGTAGCTGCAGGAAGAGAAAGCAAAAGCGATTGCCTTAGTAGCGGCGAGCGAAACGGCAAGAGGGCAAACCGAAGAGTTTACTCTTCGGGGTTGTAGGACTGCAACGTGGACTTAAAGATTATAGAAGAACTACCTGGGAAGGTAGGCCAAAGAGAGTAATAGCCTCGTATTCGAAATAGTCTTTATACCTAGCAGTATCCTGAGTACGGCGAGACACGAGAAATCTCGTCGGAATCCGGGAGGACCATCTCCCAACCCTAAATACTCTCTAGTGACCGATAGTGAACCAGTACCGTGAGGGAAAGGTGAAAAGCACCCCGGGAGGGGAGTGAAATAGAACCTGAAACCGTGTGCCTACAACAAGTTCGAGCCCGTTAATGGGTGAGAGCGTGCCTTTTGTAGAATGAACCGGCGAGTTACGATATGATGCGAGGTTAAGTTGAAGAGACGGAGCCGTAGGGAAACCGAGTCTTAATAGGGCGCATTAGTATCATGTCGTAGACCCGAAACCATGTGACCTACCCATGAGCAGGTTGAAGGTGAGGTAAAACTCACTGGAGGACCGAACCAGGGCACGTTGAAAAGTGCTTGGATGACTTGTGGGTAGCGGAGAAATTCCAAACGAACTTGGAGATAGCTGGTTCTCTCCGAAATAGCTTTAGGGCTAGCGTCGATGTTAAGTCTCTTGGAGGTAGAGCACTGTTTGGGTGAGGGGTCCATCCCGGATTACCAATCTCAGATAAACTCCGAATGCCAACGAGATATAATCGGCAGTCAGACTGCGAGTGCTAAGATCCGTAGTCGAAAGGGAAACAGCCCAGACCACCAGCTAAGGTCCCAAAATATATGTTAAGTGGAAAAGGATGTGGGGTTGCACAGACAACTAGGATGTTAGCTTAGAAGCAGCTATTCATTCAAAGAGTGCGTAATAGCTCACTAGTCGAGTGACCCTGCGCCGAAAATGTACCGGGGCTAAAACATATTACCGAAGCTGTGGATACCTTTATAGGTATGGTAGGAGAGCGTTCTATGTGCGAAGAAGGTGTACCGTGAGGAGTGCTGGAGCGCATAGAAGTGAGAATGCCGGTATGAGTAGCGAAAGACAGGTGAGAATCCTGTCCACCGTAAGACTAAGGTTTCCAGGGGAAGGCTCGTCCGCCCTGGGTTAGTCGGGACCTAAGGAGAGACCGAAAGGTGTATCCGATGGACAACAGGTTGATATTCCTGTACTAGAGTATATAGTGATGGAGGGACGCAGTAGGCTAACTAAACCAGACGATTGGAAGTGTCTGGCCAAGCAGTGAGGTGTGATATGAGTCAAATGCTTATATCTATAACATTGAGCTGTGATGGGGAGCGAAGTTTAGTAGCGAAGTTAGTGATGTCACACTGCCAAGAAAAGCTTCTAGCGTTAATTATACTCTACCCGTACCGCAAACCGACACAGGTAGTCGAGGCGAGTAGCCTCAGGTGAGCGAGAGAACTCTCGTTAAGGAACTCGGCAAAATGGCCCCGTAACTTCGGGAGAAGGGGCGCTGACTTATGGTCAGCCGCAGTGAATAGGCCCAAGCAACTGTTTATCAAAAACACAGCTCTCTGCTAAAT
>NZ_JALT01000036.1:0-31044 GCF_000525585.1 Streptococcus sp. ACS2 | reverse complement strand
TCCTGCTCCTTCAAACGTTACCGTTTGTTTAGTTGGTTTTGTTACTTCAGTTGTTTTTGGTACATAGATGATTGGTGTATCTTCACCTGGTTTATCAGGTGTTACAGGTGTTCCTGGTTGGATTGGTTGACCTGGTTTGGTTGGATCCTTTGGATCTGGAAGGTGTGGCTCATATCCTGGAACATCTGGTACAACCGGTTGACCTGGTTTCGTTGGATCTGTTGGATCGTTTGGATATTTAACACCTGGTGTTGATGGGAAGTTTGGATCGTTTGGTGTTTCTGGTTTTGGAACCAAGCTTCCAAGTGGTTTGTAAGTAACCGTTTCTTCAAGATTATCTTGGGTAACCGTCTTAGTTGGAACGCTTGCTTTATCCGCATAGTAGCCAGTGACATTTGGTGTTGGCACTGACGCATAATCCGTCTTATTAGCTACCCATGGTTCATTAGGGTTAAGAATTTCACCTGTAACTTTATCAAGTTCCAATGTACGTGTCCATTGGGCGTTTTGAACGTTATCAGGTGGTGTTTGAGCACCTGCTCCTACATAATGAACAGTTGATGTCACATCTTTCTTCCATTGATCTTTCGCAGGGTAGTTTGGACTGTTTGGATCATTTGGATTGATTGGATCTGTTGGATTATGTGGATCATTTGGCCCAACTGGAACTTTATCATGTTCTAACTTAACAGTAAATTCTTGATTTACAGAAGCATCATTATCATATTTCTTCTCATCTGCTGTCGCTTTGGTGAAACCATCTTCCACTAGTTTGTATCCTTTATTAACAAACTCTTGAATCTTGTTAGCAGTTGAGTAATCAATAGTAGCGCCTGAATCACCTTCAACAGAATCACTAGCTAATTCTTTATTATTAGCTGACACATCAACATAATGAATCGTCGCTTTCTGTTTCTCTTTCTTGTAGACAACTACTGTTTCATAGCTTCCTAAATCAGATTTAGCTACAATATTACGCCAATAAGTGTCAGAAATTGTTCTGCGACCTGCACTAGTTTCAATGATAGTATCTGCTGGCGCAGTAGAAGGATTGTAAGTATAAGAAGCAGCTACACTATCTGCATTGTCTCCTGCTTTTAGACCAGGAACATTAGTTGATAAAATTTCTGCCTTATAGCCACTTAGCTTAGGAGAAGTTACAGCAGTATAGTTGACAGTCTCATCGTTTGTCGTTCCTGCTACTCTCCATCCTGTATCAGCTTTACCATCGCCATCGATATCACCAACATTGTATTTTGCTTTACTGTAAGCAGTCAAGAATTCATCACCATTACTTACAGTTGAATTCTTCAAAACATCTTTAAATTGGTCCTGATCAATGGCAACCTCAAGAGTACGATTCCAATCAGATGATTGAATGACGTCATCTTTAACTGGTGTGCCATCTTCATAAACGTATTTGATAACATTTTTATGGATAGCTGTAGGATTGATTGTTGAGCCGTTCGAAATCCAAATGTTTTGACGGTTATCACCAACAGGGTCGATACCATATGTTCTGTCAGTTGCTGAGATACCACCTGTAGATGAACCTGTTGGAACTGATTGTGCATTTGCAGGATTAATATCAGCATGGTTACTTTGGAAACCGGCAATACTCAATGCTCCACCTTGAATATTAGTCCAAACAGAACTTTGCTTATTACGACTTTGTGCATCTCTACCATCTTTATTCAATGAATAAACAGTATATGTTCCAAGACCTGGATTAACGAGTGTTCCTGTTGGACCGTTAAATTCTACTCGGTTACCTGAACTAGCTGATTTATTCGAAATATAAAGAATATTACCATGACCAATATCTTCAGGGTTATTACCTTGAGGAGTAGATGCAGGCAATTTACCAGTCACCTCTCCAGCTGAGAGACCGTCTGATCTAGTATAACGTAGTAATGAGACATAAAGTGGATTGTTAAATTGGAAAAAGGTATTAGAACTATTCCCCAACGCTACTGAAATCAATTCAGCATAGTAGTTAGTATTATCATCTCGAATGTCTACGATAGAACCCTTATTAGCCTGGAATAACGGTTGATCCTTGTGTCCATTCTCAGAACCAAGTGAAATAACATCGTCCCAAGCATTATCACCGCGATCATCCATTTGTACACGGAATGTTGCATAGTCATCTACGACAATGCGACCATTTTCATTTAGACCAATATAGTTATAACCGTCATAGCTTCCTGAAGGGCCTCCTCCACTCTTAGGACCTTTACCTACTGAGTGGAATGTATTGGTAGAATTTTTACCAAAATTAACTTTCGAATTATTACCAAGGTCAATCGCAACACCACGGCCTTTATTTTCAAAACGAACTTTAGAAGTTGCACCCGTTGTAAACTCAGCATTATTACCGGCCATCACACCATCACGACCATTTAATTCAAAGGTCGCACCGTCACCGATAATAACTTTACTTGGACCATTCTTACGATTGCTATTTCCAGCACCATAACCACCGAAACGATCTTTATCTGTTACACCATCTCCAGGTCGATTGACACCAAGCGAAATACCTTGTCCGATACTAGTGTTAAGTACAAGTTTTGACTCTTTACCTGTTTCCACTGTACCGCCATCTGCCATAAAGATACCAGCATTATGATATCGAGCACTATCTGTAGCGTTATCAGTGTTCATGTTAATGGTTAGGTTAGCTCTATCTTGAACACTAACTTTAGCGCCACTTTCAAGAGTGATTGCATCCCCTTGAGAAGAACGGTTAAGTGTTAGACTAGCCCCCTCAGAAACAATAACAGCTTTAGCATCATGAATGTTTGATTCACGACGTTTATCTGATCTACCAGCTTGTCCCACGTTACGTTGAACATACTGAGTTTGTCCATTTCCAGATTGATAGCTATCACTAACAGTTGATGTTGTATTTCCTTTAATAACAACATTGGTGTTTCCACCACCACCATAAAGTGATGAACCAACACTGGTTACATTGTCAAAAGTAACAGTATTTGGACCACTTGTCTTAGATAAATCAACAGGTCCCTTTGAGTTAGCTGATGCCAATTTAAGGTTTTTGAAGTTAAGCTCCCAAGCTGCACCAGTTAATTCTAAGGTATTTGACAAAAGATCTAGACTAGCATTTTGATTTTCACCTTTGATTGTAAGTGGACGTGCTTGAGTGTTAATAGTGATTTTACGGTCAACAGATCCTGAACGCCCATTATCCGTATTACCATTATCACCTGCTGCTACAATATTACCTTTAACGGTAATTTCTTTAATACTACTGTCTTGAAGTGCTGCAACAAATTCACTCCAACTAGATACTTCTTTCTGAGCATCTACTGCTACTGTTGATGAAGCTGATGCTGCTGCACTCGTATCACGACGCGTACGACTAGAACGATTAGAATCATCCGAATTAGATGACTTTTGAGTTTTATCAGATGAATTTTCGTAACTATCAGTTTGACTCACTTTATCTGAATGATTCTCAACAGATGATTCTGAAACAGACTCATTAGATTCTTTTGCTGTCTCAGCCTGTGTATTTGTTGTTTCTCCTGTTGATGCATCCGCAGAAGTTGTTACACTTGGAGTTAAATCAAGTGTTGCAGATGGTTCAGTAGATGCTGAAACAACAGACGTAGGATCTGTCTGTTGTGCCGTTGTTGTTGAAGTAGTTACTAAACTACTCGAATCATCGCCGGTAACAGATTCCTCTGGTGTTACCGGTGTGTCGGTACTGGCAAGCTCATCAGCTTGTGCACCATGTGCTGCAAACAGTGCTGTTCCCAAAAGCACTGAGCAAACGCCGATTGAATATTTTCTCAAAGAAAAACGTTGGCGTCGATTAAAAAAATCTTTCATTTCATAAATTCCTCCCAATTGAATTATGATTCAATTGCTGTTGCTTAACATTTATGCTGTAACCGTATTCTACCCCTTTATAATTTAACTGTCAATAAAATTTTCTGTTTTTTTTACACTAGTACGATTTTTATAACGATACAGTATATATGTCGTTTAACATAATGAAACAAAGATTACAACAAACAATCATCTTATTTTCATAATTTAACAACACATATCCAACATAGTTATGAAGATTATAAATTAATAATACATTATAATTTATAATAAATTTATATTATTTGCAGTAAATTAAAATATACCTAATTTATAAAAGTTTTGATTAATAAAACGTGCTATTTCTTAATGATGTGTCCTACTTTACTTTGAAAAGAACACTAAGAGTAGTCAAGATATTTCTCGTAACCAACCAAACTCGTACCATCAATGGTGTGACTTATCATTTTGATGAAAATGGACGTGTGAAGCAATTGTAAGAAATGTAAGAAAATCGACTAAAATTATTCTTACTAGTCATACAGATAAAAAAACAAACAAAAAGCCAAAATCAGAATGCTGATTTTGGCTTTTTGTTTGGTAAAGAATTTATTAGTCCTTTTTCAGTCTTTTTAGGTGTTTATAGAGACCGAAGGCACGATCCAGTTGCATGGATTCGATAGGACGTTTGCCCTTGATATAGAGATTTCCATTGGTCGCATTCATCAACCCTGTTTTAGCAATGGCATAGCCAGTAATCATGCCACTATAAAGGAATTTTTCCAGTTCCTTGACATCTAATACTCTGCTTGAAGGTTCAAGAATACCATATTCTGCTTCATAGATATCCACAAGTCTTTTAAACTTATAGGCTGTTTTTATGGGCATATCTCCGACATTTCCCTTGGCATAATAATGATAGAGATTCTGTGGGCTTAAGTCTGCAGATGCCACCTCTTGACCATTGGGCGAGTAAGGTTGTGATTTAATGAAAGTATTAAGCTTGCCAATATCAATGTGGGAGTCGCTAACATTTTCCTTAGGAACAGGACCTTCAACCTTATCAACAATCTCCCTTCGTCTTATGGTAGCTAATAATTCATAAGGCTCGACTCTAAGCCTTTTAGAAAATTTTTCCAAAGTATCAAGCGATACCGTTCCTGTTTGATTGATCAGGTTATAGTTGGTTTGAGCCATACCAGATGAGACTACAAAGGCTGTCATGCGTTCTCTGACTTCCCCCTCAGCCATATCTTCCGTGATTTCCAACTTCTTGCGAATGTTGTGCCACAAGTTCTGGGTGACCTGATCAGGATTTCTTGGAAACTCAAAACCCTCATGCTGATTATCTCGAGCTAAGAGCTTCCCAAGTGTAATGTTTTTCCCAGTCACCTTGGACAGACCGTTAGTAATGGTTACAATCTTTGGAATATTTCCCTTAGGCTTGTTCATGAAAAGCATCCGAAGGCTTCCTGACGGAATCCCCGTAGCTTCTGAAAGCTCTTTGTAACTCTTCTTGTCTTTCCAAAATTCCCCCATACGAGCTTTTTCCGCATTTTCCCAGAAAAGCTCCTTAAGGGATTTGGGGGTATTCGGCTCATCCGATAATAGTCGTTTTGACATAATTGTCTCCCTCTAAAATTGCTGTTTAAACTTAGTCCGAATCTATTATCTCATATTTTTAATAAAAATCAAATCATTTCCTAATGGTATTGATTTTACTATATAAAAAGGATTTAGCTCCGTTTTACACAGAACTAAATCCCTTGAGGGGGATTATATCATAAATTGGTAAATTATAGCCTAAAGCATACCCAACCAAAAGAAAAAAACTTAATACGCTAGCCCAATCAAGGCCAGAAGCAAATACTAAAGATTTAATTGTCCTTCCACTCAATTGACCAAAATAGACCCAATTTTTCCTATTTGAAACAAATAAAACAATTGGGAGATAGAGACTAGCTCCTAACAGGACTGGCCAATACTGCTTAATCCCAATTGATAAAGGGAATAAACCTGTCAAAACCAAGCTTATCAGGGCAAACAGTGAGAATCCACTCATGAAATAAGGAATAACACGAGAAATGCCCTGCATACTTTTTTCAGGTCATTCTTCATCTCCATAGAAAGAATATCGCAAACCAATATCTACCAAGCCGGCAAAGCCAATCATATTATTCAAGCTATTAATGGTCCAGCTAGTTTCTAGTAAGTAAGATAATTTTTGTTTCCGATTTAGCTCTTTATTTAAGATTCTATCATAGATGATCATTGGCGCAACGGCCATAAAGCCAAACAATGCTAAACAGATGACATTTAGTGGAGACAGTTTCCCCAGTATTTCTACAATCTTATCAAACGAAATCGTCTTAAAAAGTCTAGTTATCTCTACAATAACTAGACTCGCAATAGATAGAAATAAAACGAATTTGATAAGTGTTTGCCATTTTTTAACCCAATTTAAAAACATTTGCAAACTCTACTCCTTTTATCCTAATAATGTCTGTAAAATCGGAATCACAATCACAAATAAAACCGTACTGAGAGTGACCACATTCGTTGAAAACTCAACATCGCCTTTTCCTTGATTGGCAAGGATAGGAAGAACCGCTAAAGCAGGTGTTGCTGATTGAATCATAAAGGTTCTAAATTCTGGTGCTACCATATTTGGAGAGAAGAACTTCAGAACCAAGAGCATGATGACCGGTGCAAGGATAAAACGACCAAGCAGTGTGATGATGGTATCTTTATCAAAGCGAATCGTCTTAAGTCCTGCCTTCGCTAGAACGATACCAATATAGACAAGTGATAATGGCGTTGTTAAACTACCAATATAGGTCAAGGTACTTTCCGCAAAACTTGGAACAGGAAGACGGAGCACTAAAAAGGCGAGGGCTACGAGAAATCCTAATAAAGGAGCAGGGAAGAGTTTCTTCCAATTAAATTTTTGAGCCTGTTTTGAAGCCCCTTCTTTGCTATCAGACGTCATCAGATAGACACCTAATGTCCAAGTAGATACTGTATTTGTAATATAATACACTAAGAAATAAGGAAGGGCTTGATTTCCAAACAGAGCGATATTTAAAGGCAAACCAATAAATATGGTATTGGCATTGACAAAGGTATTAATCATGGTTCCTCGGCGTCCTGGGCGCACTCTAAAAACTTTCACCGCGATAAAGGCCGCTAGGTAACCAAGAATGAAGGCGATAAACGTATAGAGCAAACCGCCAGACAAGCTAATCAGCTTATCTAAAGTTAAATATTTAAGAACAGAGGTGAAAATTGCAACGGGCATGGCCACATTCATAATAAGTTTAGACAAGTCATTTCCGAAACTCTCTTGGAACCAACCGCGGACTTGCAAGAAATAACCAAGAATGATGATGACGATAATGGGTACAATACTCTGAATTGACGTTATAAAGATTTCCATAGTCACCCTTTCTATATAATAGGACATACAGCAAAAGGCGTACGAGGCATCCAGTCGCACTCGTACACCCCAATTAAATTTACTTATTTATACTCTGGATACCACTTCAAATCACGAACTGCTTTGGCCATATCTGTTTCCTTAACACGCGCAAGACCTTGCTCTTGTGCTTTTTTAGCGACTGCTTCTGCTACTTTAATAGAAACATCTGCTACATACTTGAATGGTGGCAAGACAGGAGCTCCTGGTTGGCCTGGATTGACAATACCACTCAATGAATGAGCTGCTGCTCCAATCATTTCATCAGTCAAAAGACTTGCTTCAGAAGCCAGCATACCTAGACCAAGACCTGGGTAAATCAAGGCATTATTGGCTTGACCAATCACATAGTCGACACCTTTATAAGAAACTGTATCAGCAGGAATTCCTGTTGCGACAAAAGCTTTGCCATCTGACCATTCAATCAAATCTTTGGCACTAGCTTCTGCTAGTTTGGTTGGATTTGACAAAGGGAAAATCATCGGACGTTCTGTATTTTCACACATAGCTTCTACTATTTCTTTAGTGAAGGTATTAGGTTGAGTTGAAGTTCCTACAAGAATGGTTGGCTTCACAGTCTTCACTACTTCAAGCAGGTCAGTCAACTTGTCTGCGTTACTAAAGTCAGCACGTTTCTTAGCAAACGGTTTTTGTTCAGGAGTTAGGTCATCCATGTCATCAAAGAGAAGACCTTGTTTATCAACCATAAAGAAACGTTTATAGGCTTCTTCCTCAGAAAGACCTTCACTCACCATTTCACGAAGAACACGAGAGGCAATTCCTGCACCCGCAGTACCACCACCATAGCAGAGATAAACTTGATCTGTTAATTTTTCACCACTAATATCCAGTGAACCAAAGATACCACCCAAGGTAACGATTCCTGTACCTTGAATATCATCATTAAAAGTTGGAATTTGTTTCCTGTATTTTTCAAGAATATTGGCAGCATTCAAGCGGCCGAAGTCTTCCCAGTGAAGGTAGAGTTTAGGAAAGAGACGTTCTGCTGTTTGAACAAATTGGTCAATGAAGTCGTAGTAACGATCTCCGCGAACCCGTTCATGACGATTCCCTAAGTAATTAGGATTGTTACGAAGTTCTTCACGGTTAGTCCCTGCATCAATAACTAAAGGAAGGACCATAGAAGGATCGATTCCAGCAGCACCCGTGTAGACCATCAATTTACCAACAGAAATATCGACACCATTTGTTCCCCAGTCACCGATTCCAAGGATTCCTTCTGCATCTGTTACAACAATGAGACGAATCTCGCGATCCCCAGCAGCATTTTTCAAAGTGGCTTCAATATTTTCAGGATGATTGATATCAAGATATCCCGCATATTGTGGATCTACAAAGAGGTCACTATAGCCTTCAATGGTATCTGCAATAGTTGGATCGTATACAATTGGATTGAATTCCTCCAAATGTTGAGAAAAGAGGTAATAGAAAAGAGTTCGGTTGGTGTTAAAAATTTCCATTAGGAAAAGACGCTTTTCCAAATCATTGGCTTTTGTTTGCATTTGCGCATAAGTTTGCGCCGCTTGTTCTTCAATCGTTTGAACATACGGTGGCAGTAAACCAATAAGGCCTAGTTCCTTTCGCTCCTCTAAGGTAAAGGCAGTACCTTTATTGAGGAAAGGGTTGTTTAAAATATCATGTGCAGTCATAGTGCAACCTCCTTTTTACTTATATTATACTACTTAAATCGTCGTTTTAAAGAACAATGTGCTTTATAGTGTCCACTCGTTTCTTTTATGTTATAATGGGCAAAAAGAATTATGACAGAATCAACTATACAACCAGTTATCATCTTTCCTCCAGATACAAATGGACAACCACTTTATCTGTGCCTAACCGTATAACACATTTGTTTTACAGGCTATGCTATATAGTAGCAACAATTGTGATGGTACTAATAGAGACTAGCATATTGAACTAATAAACAATAATATGGATTTTATAGTATACTTTGTATTGTTTAAAAAGTTATTTTTGTCATTTAAAACTTGTATTCTGTTTATATGACAACTAATAATTATCTACAAAAATATATTTCACAAAAAGTGAAATATTTTCGTAAACAAAACAAAATGAGCCAGGAGGAACTTTCGGAACAGGCAGGACTCGGACTCAAGTATATCAATCAATTAGAAAACCAAAATGTGAATCTGACCATTCACAGTCTAGAAAAAGTGATTGTCGCCTTAAACTTGACACCAGAGGACTTTTTCAATTTCAATAGCCTCGAGGCCACCACTGACCAAACCGATAATCTCTCATTGAAAAGAGTTAACATGAAGCTGAAACAAGTTCCTGTTGATAAAAGGGAGAAAATCCTAGCTATTTTTGAAGATATTCTTGATAACCTATAATCATCTCCTGACTCATCATCATATTCTAACTCAATAAAAAAGTTATAGTCAAACACATCACTACGGATAATATTTACTTATCGTCTCATCTAGCCTTGTCTATGTAACTCTTTTTAACAATTTTTTGAAAGTGTGATTTTATGAATCTTAAAGACTTATACTATTTTTATGACCTAAGTAACTTGCAATCTTTCACTGAAGTAGCTCGAAAAAACGGGGTGAGTCAACCATCTATTTCTTATGCCATTAAACGTTTAGAAAAGGAGTTTCATTGCCAATTACTTGTGCATGATCCTTCACATAGGACATTTAAGCTAACTCCACAAGGTGATATATTGTTACGACATGTAAAGAAAGCTCTTCCAGAAATACAAGGTGCCCAAAAAGAAATACTTCGAAGCATTTCTCCCTATGATACAATTGGGTTTCCGCCTCTTATCATTGACTATCTTGTTCGTAAAGAGCCTGCTTTTATTGAAAATGTCTCAGCACTTCGAAATATTCACCCTATACAAGAAGGGTCTATTGAACTTCTAAACCTCTTGTCTAAGGGAGAACTAGATGCCAGTTTTATTGGAAGCTTAGAACCGATTATCGATAAACGATTTTCAGTTAAAACTCTTATGACAAGTGATCTTTATTATATTCTACCTTCAGGCCACTCATTGGCAGATAAGGAAGCTATCGCTTTCTCTGACGTTCTAAATGAAAATTTTATTATTTTAGACGAACATTTTGTTCATCTAAAAGCTTTTCAACATTTGAATAATCAATATCATCATGCTGCAACACCATTCTTTCAAACAGATGATATTAATTTGCTTAAGCAACTCCTTCGTAAAAAAATTGGTATCAGTCTTCTTTCTGAAATCGCTATAACAAAGGAAGACAAAGATTTAATTTCTATCCCAATGGTTAAAGAGGAACGCATGTCGCTTTATGTTTCACTAGTTACACTTAAGGAAAATAATCTTCATCCTGAGGTAGAAAACTTCTTCCAAGAACTATTAAATTAAAAGCGATAATACTAAGCTAATTAAGGTACATCTAACAATAAAAGGAAACTCCCCTCGTACTTAAACGAAGGGAGTTGTTTTACTAATAATTCCAGTTTACCAAGAGATAAATGAGACTCGAGCCAAACATATCCGCCAAGGCATGCATGAGGAAGAATGGAAGCAAGTTTTTGACCTTGTATTTATAAAGGAAATAATAAAGTAGACCAAAGACCACACCGATAACCAGAGCCCATAGCATCCCCTGATAGGTATGGAAGGACACACGGACAATGGTTGAAAAGACCAAGACCCACCATTTATACTTGTCCTTTACTGAGGTCAAGAGCCCTAAGAAGAAAAATTCCTCGTAGAAACCGTTAAGCAGTCCGTAAGCAATGGCCATAGGTGACAAAGCCATAAACTTATCAATAACAGCCATAGGGTTAATATAAGCTAAAACTTGAGGACTAAAATAATTATACTGTCCTGACAAGGTGCTAACCATATCGGCAAATAGGCCTGAGATAGCGAAAATAAAGGGTACCCAAAAGAGAACAGACCACTTTAGGCGTATAGGTAATTGTTTAAAGTCAAAATGACGTATCCAGAGATATATAATCGCTAAGGTTAGAAGAATAATCTGCAAGGTGAAATTACTTGAATAGCCTGCTCCCTCACTGGCTGTATTTGTTGATGTCTCACTGATTGCTGTGGAAACGCTTGGAGCCAAACTTGCCAAATATATTTCAGTCGAACGGACAATAAACTGTCCAAACATAATGAGCGTAACAATACCAATATCAAACCACCTCAGATTCTTTAGTGGTTGTTCGGGACGAATTTTCTTGAGTAAAGACATTGGTCTTTCCTTTCTTCTATCCTCTTCATCGAAGACTGGTTTATTCTTTAAGGTTATTATAAGTCGTTAACCTTAAAGTAATACTAAAATTTGCAGTAAGATTAGTATTTCATTTAAGGAAAGAAAAAGCAAGGGAAAGCATATTTCCTTTGCTTCAAACGCCTTATTAATCATTCTTTTTAACAACACTAAATAAGACAAGGAGTTGGAAAATAGCCAAAACAAATAGGACCACAAAGCCATTTCGACTACCTTGAGCCGTTGCTCGTGCAAAGTCAATCTTGTGGTTAGCTTGACTCATAGCAACAATTAGAGATGCTAGTGTTGTTCCCACTGCTCCTGCAAATTGTTGGAGCGTGTTAAAGATGGCATTAGCATCGGCTCGTTGATCAAGCGACAGTTGTTTCTGTCCATTAGTCATGACATTACCAAAGGCAACCCCAAGTCCCGTCATGAAAATCATGTAAAAGGCGAGAATCAAAGTATTTGAAAGGGAGAGGCCAAACAAGCTAAATAGCAACTGAGCAAGAACGATAAGGCTTGCTCCAATCAGAATTGGTTTACGAGCTCCCATCTTATCTAAAATGATACCTGAAAACGGAGCAAATCCTGCACCAATGATAGCTCCTGGGAGGAGCATCAAGGCTGCAAGAGTGGTATTAGAGTGGTTAACCAACTGCACATAGTTTGGCAAGAGGAAACTCATCGCAAGGGAACCCAATTGAAAAGAAAAGAAAGCGATGATATGACCTGTCAGTTTATGATTTTTCAAAATAGAGAGGTTGATAATAGGCTTGTCCAATGTTGTTGAACGCCAAATCAAAAGGACAAGACCTAAGATCCCAATCAAAAGCCAACCTAAGACTGAGAAGCTAAAGAAAGCATGTTCAGCAACCCCATGAAGACCTAAAATCAGGCCCAAGAAAAGAAAGATGGTAGCCAGTAGACTGAGGATATCTAAAGATTCACGTTTAACCTCACTCTTTTGCTCAATCGAGCGAAGCCCTGCAATCAGTGAAGCCAAGAGAATAGGAAACTGAATGAGAAAGATAGAACGCCAACCAAAATGCGCTGTCAAAAGTCCACCAACAGTTGGTCCAATCGCCGGTGCAACTGCTGTAATCAGTGTCCCAACTCCCATCATGAGACCAATCTTACGACTTGCCACCTGCTCCAAAATGATGTTAAACATGAGAGGTAGGGCAAAACCAACACCCATCCCTTGAACCAATCGTCCCAAAACAACAAAGCTAAAACTAGGCGCTATAAAGTCAATGAGAACTCCTAAGATAGACAAAAGGTTTGCGACAAGAAAGATAGTTTTCATCTTAAATGAACGCTTGAGATAGGCAGATAAGGGCACCACGCAAGCAACGACTAATAGGTAGATGGTTGTAACCCACTGTACTGTTGAGGTATTAACCGAAAATGCCTTCATCAATACAGGAAAGGTGATGTTCATAGCTGTTTCACCAGCCACCCCACAAAAAGAAAGGATTCCTGTCGCAAAGATGGCACACAGGATTTTTGTGGAGATTTTTTCGTCTGACATGAGTATTTGTTCCTCCTATATAAACTTAAATATTGCGGTAGTGTTGTAAGATTTTGAGAAAGACTTCTCTCTCTTCAGCTGAAAATTGCTGGGCAAACTCTTCCTCTTCTTTACGAAGATAGGATTGACAGGCAGACGCGATTTTTACCGCCTTATCCGTTAAAACAACCGCTTTTTGCCTAGCGTCTTTCGATGAGGTATGTCGTTCGATAAGGCCTTTTTTCTCCATCCGCTGTAAGAGAACTGTCGTTGTCGAACGCTGAATCTCAAATTCGTGCTCAATGTCACGTTGAAATACCTCATGATTAGCATGATTGGTTATAAAATCGATAATGGCCATCTGATTTCCAGTCAAATCATACTGCCTAGCAAACTGATCAAAGTGGCGCATCATATTGTTATTGGCTTGCTTCAACAAGCGTCCAAAATGGTCCAAAACATGACTCCTTAACTACATTGTTAGCTAACTAGCGATTAACAGTATAGTAGAATTATTAACTCAAGTCAATAGATTCTTTCAAAAAATAGAAAAACTCAAGAACTTAAATCCTTGAGTTGCTTCATTTAGTTTTTCTTTACAGGAATTTCCTTAATCACACGCGCAGGGTTTCCACCTAGCACCACATTGTCACCAAAGGACTTAGTCACAACAGCGCCGGCCCCAGCCACTACATTATCCCCTAGGGTAACGCCAGGAAGGATGGTCACGCCTCCACCAGCCCAGAAGTTATCACCGATAGTAATTGGAGCCCCATATTCAAGGCCTGAATTACGCTCGGTTGGATCAAGCGGATGTAAGGGCGTCAAAAACTGACAATTAGGGCCAATCATGGCATTGTCACCAATCCTGATAGGACAGACGTCTAGCATAGTCAAGTTCCAGTTAGAATAAAAATTTTCACCGATATGGATATTAACACCGTAATCCGTAACAAACTGAGGATTCATGGCAATATTTTCACCAGTCGAACCAAACCAAGATTTGACAATTTCAGCTCTCTTGAGACGGTCAGTTTCGGCATTGAAGGCCCATTGTTTTTCTCTTGAGCTGGCTGCTAGAGCACGTAACTCAAGATCACTCGGTTTATAAAACTCACCCGCAATCATTTTTTCATATTCTGTCGGCATGTCATACTCCTTTTATGGTTGTTTTCCTATATTGTAGTATAGAAGTGATGTTACCACAAGTGAACAGATATAAACTAGATAAATATCTCAACTTAAAAAATATTACTAAATATAGATTGTAACCATAGCTCCATTATTTTCATTAGAAAGTTTCAGTTCCCAATCATGAAGTTCTACGACTCTTTTTACAAAAGATAACCCTATTCCAAAATGATGATTTTGAGAGTCGTTTCCTGACTGATTATCTTGGTAAAAGAGCGATCCTACATTATCAATCATATTAGCTGAGAACCTTGAGCCATCGTTCCAAACCGATAAAACAATCTTATTTTGCTTAGAAGATAATTTTATAACTATCTTTGGCATCATTGATTGACTATAGGACATTGCATTATTCACTAGATTAGTAATTGCTCTTAAGAATAATACTAAGTCAATATGAATAGTAGTATCAGATGGGGTTTCATTCAATACATTTAGAACACAAGTCCCAGTTGTCAGAGGAGTTAATTCTCTAATCAAACATGACGCAAGCTGCTCCGAAGTAATATGCTCTTTATTGATATTATCTTTATAAAATGTTTTTGAATATTGAATAAATTGATTAAAATAATTATCTAGTTGTTGACTTGAAGATTCGATATCTAATAAGCATTGAGTTAACTCAGGAGACAAATCAAATGTTTGAAGATACTCAGCATTACCTGAAATTATTGTTAGAGGTGTCTTTAAATCATGTGCTGCGGAAGACACTCTGAACATTAGCTCTTGCTTTTGTTTTTTCTCTTTTTCAAGCATCTTTTGAATTTTATCCTGCATCTTCATAATATGTTCTTTTGTCTCAATAAATTCAAATAACCTTAGCGGCTTAGAGTATTTGTTATTGTCTGAATATAAGCTTTGTTCATATACTGTCTTCATCTCTCTCTGAATTTCATATAGAAGTTTTTGTACATTTCTTACAATTATAACAACTAAAATGACACAAAGATAAATCCACGAGCTAACACTAAAAAACATAGTAAAGCTATTCACATTGTTAGCATTAATTCCTTCAACCGCTGTAAATAGGGCAGGAATAATGTAAAAAAAACAAATGCATAACAAAAATTGAAAAATAATTTTCAAATAAGTTGCTCTTATCAACTGCTTTAATGTTATTGATTTTGCCATTTATATCCCCCACCCCAAAGAGTTTTAATTGGATCAATACCATAAGGTTTCAATTTTTGTCGAATCTGATAGATATACTCTGTAATACTTCGGTACTGAACTTCTGAACTTTGAGGGTACAGATATTCATAAAGTTCCTCTACACTAAAGATTTTAGTTTGATAGGTAAACAACAAATATAATAAATTAAATTCCCTTCTCGAAAGAGAAATACTATTACCGTCTACTATTAATTCCTTTCCTACCCTATCAAATTGAAGTAAACCACTAGTCTCAGTATCTCCGACAGAAAGTAGCCTTTTATCTCTTCTAATATGCATTTTGACTCTTGCAACCAACTCCTTCATACCGAATGGTTTGGTAATAAAATCATCTGCACCTATTCCAATAGCTTCAACAATATCTTCTTCAAGGTTTTTAGCAGTTATAAAAATTATGGGTGTTTGAATCTGACTTCTGATACTACTACAAATGTCAATACCACTCACTGGCATCATTATATCCAGTAAAATCAAATCAAATCCTATGAAGTCACATAGGTTAATATCTTCAACAGAATTTCTAGTTTCAACTACATAGGAGTTTTTCTCCAGAATATTCTTAATCAATCTTAAAATTTTTAAATCATCGTCAATAACTAGAATTTTAGACTTTACCATTTTTTTCCTCGTACGTTTTGAATATATTGTAACATAATTAAAAATCGAAAATACATTTCAAAATTAGCATATAATTGATAGTTCAATAAATTGAGTTTCTACCAAATCTCAATAATGCTCATTTTTAAGTAACAGAATATGTGCTCCAAAGTCTTGTATCTATTTTTCAGTCAATCTATCTAAATTCGATGTTGTCTCATCTAAAAAAACAATCTTTATTTGGGTTACTTTAAAAATTCCTTTCTAATAAGGCAATAACTCGTAAAGAATAATCCAAAAAGCCAAATTATAAATACAATAAAACGCATTATAGAATAGTTTGTATGTATTAGCTGAAAAACTAAATCATATATTATTACACTTGAAGCTATTGGTAAAACCCTATCTATAAAAGGCAACACGAGTATAGGAAATAATAGCAAAATTGCAAGTGCAATCATTGAATTACCGCATAAAAAGGAAAAAGAGTAACCCGCTAAAAAGTATACAACTGAACCAAACAAGTAATAATAAAAATTTACTTCACTATGAATACCCTGACTAAACATCATTACTATTAAACCTGCTAATACTGACTGTGTTAAACATTCTAGTAGATCTATTAATAATATGTATAATGCTGCCTTCACCCTACTTCCGTTGTTCAGGTAAACTTGCTTATAACTTTGTGTCCTCAATTCTACACTTGCATTTAAAACTCCATTCCCTAAAAAAGAGAAAGATATTATAGTTAATAAAACAGAACTGTTAAAAGTGATAGAATCTTCATTAACTTCGAATTTTAGATATCTTAATAAACTTATTATAATAACAAATACTAACTGAAATAATAAATAAACCTGTATAGGTAATAAACTATATTTTTTATATAATAAGCTATGCAATTGGCTTTTCATTCTTCTTCCCCCATTTTATTTTTTCTAAATAAAATAAACAAATCGTAGTAAGGAAAGTTTCAAATAATAGAAGAATCGCTCCATATAATTGAGTTGTCTGACCGGCTTCGACCCTACCAAAAGCAAAAGACTTAGCTCCAATTAAAGGTAATAAATTATCTAAAATAGGAGAAATTGCCTTAAGTATGCCTGATAAAGAAAAAACTAACAATAAAACTATCACAATCAAAGAAGGAATTGATCTTTTTGTTATTTTTACAAGTAATAGAGAGAGTAAATTAAGTGTAATTGTAAAAGCTCCTAGTCTAGTGATAACATCAAGCATTAAACCTATAGACAGAATACTTTGTAACTTACTAACTAACATGAATTTTAGAAGTAATGCATTTAATAAAAACAACGTAAAGGTCGTCATTATTGAAATAACAATTATACTAAATATCTGTGAAAACAACCTTATTTTCCAGTTAGCACAAATTAGTGATGAAAACTCATCCTCACCAAATTGATAATCAGTTGCTAGAATTAATGCTGACAATATAGGCAAAAATAACACGGTTGCTTGATAAGGAGATGATAAAATAGCATCTCTCACCGTTCTATAAGGAGTCTCAATTACATTTTGATCAATATTTACTGAGTTGGCAGCACCAGTGTGTAGTGCATTAATGACTTGAATATTTTGATAGGTAAAAAACAAACTAACTACAACTAAGATAAAAAATCCCATTTTAAATAAAGTTAGATGGCTATATTTATATAAATACCCCTTTATAACTTGACTTAACATTTTATACTACTCCTCTCATGTACAGAGCTAAAATAGGCGTTTTCAAAACTATCATATTGCTTCAATACTTGCTCACGTTTGTCATTTAGAACAACATGACCATTTGAAATACCTACAACTCTATCTACGGTTAATTCAAGTTCGCTCATATAATGGCTAGTTAATAGTACTGTTTTTCCTTGTTTCACAAAGTCTTTGAGAAACTCTCTTAACCAACGGATTCCCTCTGGGTCCAACCCATTAATAGGTTCGTCTAAAATCAAAATATCTGGGTCTGCAAGTATTGCTGTTGCCAAGCCTAATCTTTGCTTCATTCCTAAAGAATAATCTTTGATTTTCTTCTTACCAACATCTTTTAATCCAACAATTTCTAAACATTCAGTACAACGTTGCTTACTTAGTCCACAAGAAAGTGCAATCCATCTTAATTGCTCATAACCAGTTCTACTTGGATAAGGTTGATAACTATCTAAAAAAGTTCCTACTATTGAGATTGGCTCAGCTCCTAACTCACTATATGTTGTTCCTAAAATAGTTGCCTTTCCACTATCAGCTGACTCCAACCCTAATAGTATTTTTATTAGGGTTGATTTCCCAGAACCATTAGGTCCGATCAAACCAGTAATTTCACCTTTATTAGCTTGAAAAGTTATATTTGATAATACAACTTTGTCATCGTATGTTTTATTTAAATTAGTAATATTAATCATTTTGTTTTCCTTTGACGAATAGAACCTTTTGAAATTTCATAAATTAATGCTTTCACCAATAGGCTTATTATCAAACTCCACCCATGCATATGCATTATAAGGGGAAGTTTTAAAATCTGAAACCCAATCTGGAGAATATCTTGTTATAGTGAAGGTACCTTTCACTATAATTGTAGTTTATCAATATCTTTTCGGAAAAAAATCAGAGTTAATAGTTTTACATATTTTTAATAAAAAAATGTTCTGAGATAGTCTTTAAACATCTTATTTTAGATAAGAAACAATCCACAAAAAAATCCCAAGTGCACAATGCAACTTGAGATTTTCTTTCTGTCTGGGCATGCCTGAGTCATTCAGGTCTTTATATTATTTGTCTTTTTGATCTTTGTGATCTTTCTTATTTTTCTTCTTACGTCCGTTGCGGCCAAGTCCTAGACCTGTTACCGATACGGTGAAGCCTGCGATATTGATGGTTTCTTCAATCTTACCTTTGCTTGCTTCTTCCTCATTTGAGAGATTAATTGGCATCTTGTGTTTAGAGCCTTTACCCTCAGCTTGACTTGAAACAGGTGCTTCAAAGTCATCGCCTGGTCCATAAGTGACTGGTCCCTCATGAGATTCCACTTGCTCTTCGACTTGGTCGAGAACTTCTAGATCTTGAACCTCTTCAACAACGATATCGTCTGCCTTGTTTTCTTTAGGTTTACCATTGATATCGCCTGTAAGCGGGATATAAACAACGGTTTCTTCAAGGTTACGTTGACCTACTGTCTTACCTTCAACCTTGTCCTTATCAGCGCTATAGCCTTCTACTTCTGGTGTGATAACTGTTTCAAACTGACCTTTATTTGAAGTCCAGTAGCTTGAACCAAGCTCTTCACCTGTAACCTTATCAATGGTCAAACTACGTGTCCATTGAGCGGTTTGGATGTTATTAGCAGGAAGTTCTGCTTGTCCATCGCTAGATGTGTAGAGAACTGTGAAGGTTACATCTTTAATATAGCTTTCACGTTCTGGCCATTTAGCACCATCAGGATTTGCTGGGTTGATTGGTGTACCAGCTTCTTGGATGTTATCTGGACCTACTTGAACAGTACCATGACGAAGGGTAACCATGAAGTTTTGATCAACATGTGAATCACCATCAAAGATAACACCGTTTGTGAAACCATCCGCAAGGAGGGTATAACCACGATCACTGTAGTACTTGATGCGCTCGATTGTTGAGTAATCGATAACTTCGCCTGATTTACCAAGCAAGTCAACCACTTCAAGTTTCTTACGAGTTGTGCCATCAACATAAGTAACTGTAGCTTTCTGAGCATCCTTAAGGTAAGTTACTACTTCCATGATTTCAGGTGTTTCTACAGAAACATCTGTCATTTCAGCTACTTCCATACGGTCTGGTGTAAATCCAACAACCTCTGGAGAAGGAACAGCTGAGAAGCCAGCTTGAGTACTTGACCATGCTTCATAATTGATAGCGCCTGTCACAAGGTTAACATTGGCCAAACGTTTGAAATCAAGAACTTCTACGTAGTCGTCGCTAGCCAAGCCGCCTTCTTCGAAGACATACTGGATTGTACGTGTCACATCGGCACGGTTTTCAAGCATCTCTACGCTATTTGGCCAAACTGGACTATTAACATCGTTTGGATCTACGACTTCACCTGCAACTGGTGCTGGCATATCTGGGTCAATAAGAACCAAACGTTCACGAAGAACAACTTCGAAGACTTGATCAAAGTCAGAGTCACCATTGTAAGTGTGGTCAAAGGCTGTCGCATAACCATCGTTGACGAGCTCGTAACCTTGTTTGAGCAAGTTTGCGATTTGTTCATCAGTAGAGTAGTCAATCTTCTCACCTGAGCTTCCGATGACAACATCACGAGTCAATTCTGACTTATCAAGCTCATTCATGTAAAGGATAATAGCTTTTTGCTCATCCTTAGCATAACCCACGTTGGTATCTTGACCTGGGTGTTCTGGAGTAATAAAGGTCTTTTCTGAAAGGTAACCAAGAACGTCTGGAACAACTGTTTCCATGGCCATGGTTGGATCTTCAGGATCATTGTTGTAGCTTGGAGTAGGTGCATTTTCAATAGGTGTACCATACTCATCTACTGGAATAATCTTACCAAGCTCTGTGTAAGTAACTGTATCTTCCACTTCTGGAAGGTCAGGGCGAACTTCAAGTCCACCAGCTTGACGTTTATCCGCATAGAAGCCATCTACAACTGGAACTTCTACGACATCATAAGTGAAGCTGTCTTGATCCCAAGTGCTTGTTTGTTCCACTTGGTTAAATTTACCGTGGAAGCTGAAGCTATCTTGAATGTTGATAACTGGATCTTTGTAGCCTGCACCTTGGAAGGTAACCGTTTGTTTCGTATCTTGCGTGATATCATCCAAGATTGGCTCGTAAACCAAGGTTTGGTCCATGCTGAGGTCAATTGGCAATACCAATTCACTTTCAGCTTGGTAGCCAGCAACTTGTGGTGCTGGTGTCTCAATAACTTGCGTAGCATCCTGAGGATCATTAGCATAATGAACTGGCTCTGCATCCGCAATTGGATTACCAAAGGTATCAACAGGGATAATCTTACCAAGCTCTTTATAGGCAACACTATCTGTTGCTTCTGGTTTATCAGGTGTAACAACCTGCATACCAGCAACTGCCTTGTCCGCAAAGTAACCTTCGATAACTGGAACATTGACCTTAGCGAAAGTATAGCTGTCTTGATCCCATGTGTAAGTGTCTTCTGCTTGGTTGTACTTACCAGTGAAGCTGAAGTCAGACTGAATATTAACAGACGGTGTTGCTTCGCCAGCACCTTTGAAGAAGACAGTTTGCAAGGTTGGTTGCGTTACATCTTCAAGGATTGGAGCGTACTCAACAAGAATATCGTCTGTCAAGCTCTCAGGCATGACACTTTGTTGCATTGGACGGTAACCCGGAATGTGTGGAACAAGTGTCTCACTAACCTTAGTTGGGTTATTGGCATCATTGTTAAAGGTTGGCGTTGGAACGTTTGGAATCAAGCGTCCATTCGCATCAATAGGGATAATCTTACCAAGTGGAACGTAGGTAACGGTTTCTTCTATATTATCCTCAGTAACATCTCTACCCTTAACTTCTACTCTATCCGCAAAATAACCTAAAACAACTGGTGCATAGATATCATAATACTTGGTTTTGTTTGGAGACCACTCTGTCTCATCAACAAGTTCACCTGTAACCTTGTCGAAGGTAAGAGTACGCACCCAATAAGCCTTTTGCACATCAGCATCTGGCAAATCAGCATTGCCATCTGTACTTCTGTAAAAGACTGTGAAGCTTACTTCTTTTTCGTAAGCATACTTAGATGGCCATTTAGGTCCATCTGGATTATTAGGATTGATTGGAGTATCTGGGACTTGCTCATTTTCAGGTCCCACCTTGGCAACATCGTGTTGCAAGAGGACAAACCACTCTTGATCATCAATATCTTTATCATCAAAAATGGCATCTTTAGGGAATTCGTCCTGAATCAAGTCATATCCCATGTCCTTGAAAGTCTTGATACGTGTTGCTGTCCCGTATTCAATCGCTTCACCCAATTCACCGGTCAACTGGTCACTAACCAAGTAAGCACCGGTAGTTTCATCAATATAAGTGATGCTGGCTTTCTTGAAAATTTTACGATACACAACCGGAGTGTCCGCTCCTGGTTTGTTCGGTACTACACTTTTAATATCTGTCATATAATCTTGAACAGCTGGTGTTGCTGTCTCACCCGCCTTTCGTGGATCTTTTTTGTTATTGTTATACTGCTTAGTCAAAGCACCTGGAATATATTCCCCATCTTCTGTCACGGGGATTATGCGTCCCAATTTCCTATAGGTCACATGTTCCGTTACTGTTGGCACATAGGGCGTGACAACGTTAAAACCCGCTTCCTTTTGGTCAGCGAAATAGCCCTGGACAACTGGTACCGATATCTTAGGATAGGTATAACTGTCCTTGTCCCATTCGATTAAACCAGTCTTCCTATCTCTAGTCCCTGTGAAGACATGGTTTTCCATGACTTCAGGATCTGGAGTTTGCGAATCCGCTCCTTGAAAAATAATCTCTTGCTTAGATGGAATCCTCACGGTTTCCGATTGAGCATGATTATCAAAGAGAACTTCGTCAGCTCTGGCAAAATCTAATGGAGAGGGGGCACCGTGGTCAGAGCGACTTTTTGGGTTAGTCAATAATTTAGAAAGATCTATAGTATCAACTAAATCAGAGTGCGCTGATTTATGTGCAATATGCTCTTCGGCAGTTCTTGCTGCTGCTTCAGTCGCATCTTCCCTATAGGCTCTCAAAAATACTCCCCCTTTCTTCTTTTTATGAGAAATAAAATCCTTTACTTGCTAAGTTCTCATGGAAATCTTTTCTATTAAGATTTCATTTTCCCTCAGAGAAGCTAACAAGTTCTTATCAAAGATTAAAATTTTTGATATCTCTTATATATACTATAATACGAGAATCGAATTTTTACAAGTAAGGTGTAAGAACTTTAATCATTTTAACCCCTAAGTGAAAAAATAGTGTTTTAATGTGCAATATCTATCAAGTAGTTTACGAAAGTGGCATCAAAATGAGATTACCCCTATAACTTAAATGATGAGTCTTTAATGATTTTTTCTCTCCCTAGAGACACTCTTACAAGAAATACACTTAAAACGATCACAACTACTTCTCATCTTTGAAAGTCTAGAGCCTTACCTTAGTTGTAAGGGAACAACCTAAGAGAATGACACAGACAAGGTCCGTGCCTCGTCCTCGACTATGGAATACCAATAAATAACTGGCATTACTCCTAGTATAGATTGACTTTGACGCTTCGTCAATAGATTGGAACCATTTAATGAAAATCCCTAAATTCAAAGTTTTCTCGTATTAAATTATGTATTAATAATAGTTATTTGGATTAGGCTATTTTGATGTCATCCTGGGCACCAAATAGTCAGAGGTATTTTCACAACTAACTCAAGGAACGGGTTAAATTAACTATTCACAGTCCACATCTAAGTCTTTACGGAAACCCAGTTACGCCATAAAAACCGAGACTACTGTCTCGGTTCATACAGTTTAGAAACGATTAAATTTGACCTCGGCCTTCACCGTCAAAGTAAACCCACCATTCTGGACTCACCTCAACCCAGCGATTAACAGCCATTTCACCTGAATTTGGATCATAGTAACGAACAATACCGTTCACACGAACCAAATGACCTTTGATTTGTTTACCATTATTATCAAAGAGAAGGTTTTGACCGTTGATAGTAACCATACCTTTGACAGCATTACCATTACCATCGAAGTAATACCAGCTACCATCGATTTCATGGAATTGATTACGGTAAAGCTCTCCTGAGTTTACATCATAGTAACGAAGGTTACCATCTACGTTTGCCAAAGCACCTTTGACCTGACGGCCATTTTGATCAAAGTAGAGGTCTTGACCATTGATGTTTTGTGAACCTTTTACGGCTGTTCCATCATTATTGAAGTAAGCCCAAACACCTGGTTCGATTTCTGCGAATCGGTTACGAGCCATCTCACCTGAGTTAGCATCATAGTAACGGATAGCACCATTCTCGTTAACAGTGCGCCCTTTAACTTGGACACCATTGTTGTCGAAGAAGAGTTCTTGACCATTGATGTTTTGGTGACCTGTCACACGTTTACCATTACCATCATAGTATGCCCAAACGTTATTACCAATTTGTACGAATTGGTTACGGCCTGATGCATTATTATTGTTATCTGGTTTTGGATCTTGTTTGCCGTTTGCATTCAAGACACCGTTTTGGTCGTAGTAGAATACTTGACCTCTACGGTTTTGACGATAACCATCACGCAATTGCACACCATTAGCGAGGAAGAAGTATTGTTTACCATCGATAGTCTTTTCTCCGACTGCCATGCGACCTGAGTTATCAAAGTAGTAAACATTTCCGTCGTTATCTTTGATGAAGGCATTCTTAGCATATTGGCCATTGTTATAACGGTATCTTACAGAGAAGAGACGTTTTTCAAACTTACCACTGCCGTCACCATTTTGGTTGTCGTTGTTAGTTGATTGGTTGCTTCCGACTACTTTTGGAAGGCTAACTTTACCACCATTTGTACCATAGTAACCACTTAGACCATTCTTAAGCACGTACTCTGAACCACGGTCAAGAATGTTAGTACCATTCATGTACTTCGCAGACCACTGTGTAATCTTCTCGTCAGTAGTCATACGTTTACCAGTAGAGATTTGAACACGGTCAAAGATTTGTGGGTAAAGACGTTTCAATTCATCAAGGAAGGCACCACCATATTTACCTTGGTAGTCGTTACCAAAAGTACGTGTCTTAGCAGCATAGAGGCTATGATTGATGATCGCGCCGTCTTTAGTTTCACCATAGTTATTAACACGAGTTGCAGTGACCACTTCATCACCCGGAAGGTTGTAGATTTGGTCTGGAACCCAGTCAGCAATCGCTGAGATACCTACAGCGTGGAGCGATTTAAGAGCTGCTTTCAAGTCAGCCAATGAACCGTACTTGTTGTCCTTACTCATACCAATATCATAACGGTCTGTAAAGGCATAACCATTTTGGATGACTGAGTCAAGGAAGCTACCGTCATCACTTGAAACGTATTGTGGGGCAAATTCGAATGATGTGATCCCCCATGATTTGAAGAGGTTTGCATTTTCAGCAATCTTCTTATTAGTGTATTGTGATGGATTTTGAACGAAGTCTTGGAAGTTAGAGAAACCTTCATAGATAACTTGTGAATCAAGGGCAGCATTTGATTCGTAAACCAAACCACTGCTGTTCTTTTCTTTACTTGGTGCCACACGCACGTCTTGATTTTCAGAAGCACCTACTGGTACCCAAACGGCAAGGTAACCATCAACTTGAGGGTTACGGATACCACGAATTTCGCTTGCATTAAATGTCAAATTACCGTTACCATCAGTGTATTTGACAATACCGTTAGCTTCGCTGTCATTCAAGTAAGTAGCCACACCATCCTTTGTTGTCAAAAGCAATGGGCGATAAGCTTGATTACGGTGAGCCGCACCCATGTTAATAGTCAAGTTACTTGTCAAACGAAGGGCGGGTTGGTTTGAAACGATAACTGCCATACCTTGGTTACGTGTTTCTGCTGTACCAGCATCAGAAGCACTGTTAGCCCCTGTACCATAACGTACAGAAGTCAAGACACCTGCAGCATCCCAACCATTAGTATTACCATAACCGATGTAGTTAACCTTCATATCTTGACCACCAGCTGCATAGCGGATACGGCCTTTCAAGAGGGTTTCAATAGCATCGTAATATGGTGATTTTTGAGCCATATATTGACCATCATCTGTGTACATATCTCCATAGTAAACACGTGGCACAGTGTCCTTATGCGTAAGCATCAAGGCGTATGCTGATGGGATATTATATTGTGTGTACTGCTTGTTAGCACTACGCATGTCTCTGTTGTAGATTTCAAAGGCTTTCTTCATTTCATCAAGAGTGAAGGTATTCCCTGTTGATTGAGGGTTGATTTCATTTTTGATGATTTGACCAATGATTGATTGTACCTCAGAGTCGTGAGCACGCACAAAGGCGTAGTTAGCCATACGTTTAGAGTTTTTACCACTTTCAGAACGGTCATTCATACTATTTGAAATGAGTGGTTCAACTCCTGAACGGTTACCGATTGGACGCAAGAGCGAATACACCAATGCCAAGTGCATAGGGTCATCCATTGGCAATTGAGCACCTTTAGTGTCTTCATTGTAGTATGGGTCATTGTGAGACCATGCTTCCAAGATAGACAAGTGTTTAATGGCTTGATCTTGACTTTGATCAGAACCATACTTAGCTTTGAAGTAATCTGAAGCAATTTGAAGAAGGTCAGCATTGACATTATCCACGGCATCGACACGAACACCATCGAAGTTTTCATCTTCAGAACCACCAGTAATAGTACCGATGTTCATGATGTAGTGGAGCCAGTTCAACTGCTCAGCTTGAACCGCTGGGTTTGAGTTGTCGATATCATTTGCCAACAAGAATTCGAAACCACCGTTACTTGTATCCTTAGTATACTTAGGATTGTGTTTACCTGTTTGGCTAGTTGGCGTGCGGTTCAAGAGACGATAATCAGAATTAGCATGGCTTGTACGACTATCGTTGTTATAGAGAAGGGCACCACCTTGCAAGTGATCGCTGTTATCAAGATTTTCAGAAGTTGAATTCCAACCTGGTTGGGTCTTCACGAAATTTTTGATAGTTGTACGCAACCAGTCAGTGTTACCTTCACGCGCAATACGTTCCTCAATACGCTTTTGAACTTCAAGCGCTGCTTGGTCCATTTGAGTTTGTGAGCTGAATGACGTATAGGTCTGATTGGTACCGAGACCTTGCTCCTTCATGTAGTTGAGGTAGCTCGCTTGGATAGCCTTGCTTGGCCACCAAACTGTAAGCAATGGACGTTTGTCATTTTCAGTTGAGGCAGTCCACTCTTTACCATCTTTCAAGATTTCTTTTGGACGGTACCATGTGTTGGCAGTGAAGTAACCGTCAACAAGTTCGATATCTTTATCAGTTGTACCATAAAAGGCATTTTTATCACCATTTACAGTAACGTTTGTGTTTGTGCTGTCAGCTGATGAACCTGTTCCACCGTTCTTGTCGAAACGGTAATCTTTTTGGTTAGACAATTCACCGGTCTCAGCGTTGAAGTATTGGCTTCCGCCGTTACGTTCAAGGACATAGTTCTTACGAATAGTACCGTCATCTTCAACGTAGTATTGTTTTCCATCAATTGTTTTGATGTGACTTGGACCATCAGTTACGACATTGTTAGTTGCTGGAAGGTCGTTGTTTACTACTGTGACAGTATTGTTGGCATTATTTGTATTGCCGTTAACTGGGGTAGCACGACGGCCTCCTGTAGGACCACGGCGGGCACCAGTCGCACGACGTTCACGTGTCGCTGCACGGTCTGTAACTGTTGTTGTATCAGTTGTAGTATTGTTATTTGTTGTATCAACAGCTGTATCGTTGGCTGCTGTTGTATCTGTTGTAGTTGCCGCACGATCAGTGACGACTGTCGCTGCCGTATCAACAGCATTCGCTACAACTGCATTTGTTGTATCAGTTGTCAAATCGAAAGTTGCTGTTGGAGCTGCTTGGTCAGTTGCGACATCGTTTGTCGTTGCAACTGCTGTAGTTGGATCCTGAGCAGTCGTTGTATCGTTAGATACAGTACCCGTATCAACAGTAATATCGGGGATGGCTACAGTAGCATCCGTGTGTTCGTCGGCCTGAACGACACCGTCGTTAGTCCCTAAAGAAACCGCTGAGACCGCACCGAGAGACAAACCTGTCACTGCGATGGTTACCCATTGTTTCTTAACTTTGTGCATTTTATAATGTACTTTTTTGTCCATAATAAAAAGACTCCTTTTTCCCATTTATAGCTTCATTCTAAATCATTGAAAGCTTTTTTTCAATAAGATTCGATAAATTTTCATAATTTTTAGAAAAGTCCTTTTATTGTTTTAATGACATTAGTTTTGAATGAGTGTTTTGGAATATAAAAATACTCATTTTAGTGTTGTTGAGAGAAAGATATTGATAATCTATAGCTATTTAGAATGATTATTGATAAGGTGTTTCTTTTAATGGGATTACAAGGAAATCTAATGAAAATTCACAAAATCCTTAAGGCACTTCTCTCAAAGCGACAAAAAAATACCATCCTTACCAAACCATTAGGTCTGTTAAGATGGTGTCTTTTTTAGTCTACCTTCTCATATAAAAACTAAATTCTAACTATCTAAGCCATTCATTACTTACTGAGGTGTAAGGGCTTTAAATTGGGACCTATAGTGCCAGTAAGAAAGCAGAACACGAGCAACAAGCCATCACATAAAAATGTCTCAAAAGCCTATCGATCTTGCTGAAACTAAGGAAAAAAAGGAGTATAATAAAGGTGAAAAGAGTTAACCTATTTAGATACAAATAGAGGGGTAGGTGAGAAAGATGTCAGTACAACATACAAACTTCAACACAAGCCAAGATAAGGATAAGACTGGTCAAGAGGTCAGTAAGCCCGACTTCATTAAGAATAATTCTCCAGACAACAGAGTTGCTTCTATTCTCCTGTCAATTGCCTTTTATTTAGCCATAGTCTATCTTGTCTTATTCTTGCTCTTCGGTCTGTCAAATCCTTGGGGAATGCTTATAATAATTTTCCTAGCACCTAGTTTGATTAGTTTTATCATTGCAACTATTTTAACAGGTATTGGTCGTAAAAAAGGTAATAAAAACTTCTTATACACAAGCATCATTTTTTATATAGCTTCTGTCCTTTTGGCTTATGACCCTGACTGGGGAGTTTTTCGATTTATACCGATTCTGTTAACTATTCTCGTAACTGTAGGAACAGTGATGTATAAACAAGATAATGAGAAAACCAACAAATAGGAGTCCATGTTTAAGTGGTCTCCTATTTTTATGTAGTCGTTAGTATTTCAAAAGGTTTGTTCCATTTTGAAACTATCACAACATCTCCAAATCAAAAAACACCTTCTAGCTAGAATGGTTAGCTAACATGAAGGTGTTTTTTATTGTGCTTATCTGAGCATTGTAAAGACTTCTACAATCCTGAAATACGAATAATCTTCGTCCTATTCTTCATTTTTCTTACGTTTGGCAAGAAATCCAAGACCAGTTGCAGTTGCCAAGGCACCCAAGGCCATACCTAATGATGAGTTTTCCTCACCAGTCTTCGGAAGCGCTTGGCTACCACGTTTGTGCTTAGGATCTCTCACTTCAGAAGTTGATTCTGAAGTAGACACTGAAGCACTTGTTGATGCTGAGGCTGAAAGACTTGCTGATGTACTCAATGAAGTTGAGGTGCTAGTGCTTTCAGAAATACTCAAGAATACTGATGTAGAAGCGGACTCGGATACTGAAGCGGAGGCGCTCGCTGAGGCTGAGGCTGACGCAGATGCACTTGCACTTTGCCATTCGCTCAACGATACAGACTCACTTGTATAAATCGAAGCACTTACTGAGGATGAAACTGACTGTGATTCTGAGACTGACTCACTTACTGAAGTTGATTCTGAGGCAGATGCACTTGCACTCTGCGACTCACTCAACGATACAGACTCACTTGTAGAAATCGAAGAACTTACTGAGGATGATTGTGATTCAGACACCGATGCACTCTCTGAAACGGACTCGGAGTTCGATACTGATTGCGACTCTGAAATTGAGACACTTACTGAAGTTGAAACTGAGGCAGATGTATTTGCTGACGCTGATGTAGACAATGACTCAGATACACTTGTTGAGGCTGAAAGACTTGCTAAGGTACTCAATGATGTTGAAATACTTGTTGAAGCACTTATGCTTACAGAGGCACTCAAGAATGCCGATGTAGAAGCGGACTCGGATACTGAAACGCTTGATGAAGCGGATTCTGAGGCAGATGCACTTGCACTCTGCGATTCGCTCAACGATACAAACTCACTTGTAGAAATTGAAGAACTTTCTGAAAGTGACTCACTCAATGATACTGAGTTTGAAATAGATTCTGATTCAGACACTGATGCACTCGCTGAAACTGATTCTGAGTTCGATACTGATTGCGACTCGGAAATTGAGACACTTACTGAAGTCGATTCTGATGCAGAGGCTGAAGCTGACTCTGAGGTTGAGACAGACTGTGATTCAGACACCGATGCACTCTCTGAGGCTGACTCGGAATTAGAAACTGATTGTGATCCTGAAACAGATGTACTCAATGATGCCGACTCACTCAATGATGCTGAGTTAGATGTCGAAATAGATTCACTTGTTGAAATGAAACTAGAAGCCGAGTTCGAAATTGACTCAACAGTTGAAATAATCGCAGAAATTGAAGCACTGAAGGCTTGAGACTGGCTTTCAAATGCAGAAGCACTCAATGAGCTTGACGTACTCAATGATTCTGACTCTGAAGTCGAGATTGAGGCACTTGTTCTCTGTGATTCACTCAATGATGAAGACTCACTTACTGAAATGGATTCACTTACTGACGCTGACTCTGAGGTTGAAACAGACTGTGATTCAGACACTGATGCGCTCTCTGAGGCTGATTCTGAGTTTGAGGCAGATTGTGATTCTGAAACTGAAGCACTTTCTGACGCTGATTCGGAATTTGATACAGACTGCGACTCAGAAATTGACGCACTTAATGAAGCTGATTCGGAATTTGATACAGATTGTGATGCTGAAATTGACGCACTGACTGATGCTGACTCGGAAGTCGAAGCAGACTGTGATTCTGAAACTGAGGCACTTACTGAGGCTGACTCTGACGTTGAAGCAGACTGTGATTCTGAAACTGAGGCACTTACTGAAGCTGACTCTGACGTTGAAGCAGACTGTGATTCTGAAATTGATTCACTTACTGACGCTGACTCTGAATTAGAGACTGACTGTGATTCTGAAGCTGATGCACTCTCTGACGCTGATTCTGAGTTTGAAACAGACTGTGAGTCTGATACATTAG